>QNBT01000005.1 GCA_003644205.1 Planctomycetota bacterium
TTCAAAGTAATCAATCAAATTAACCAGATGGCACGTTCTATACACTGCGAGCGTGCCATCGCTTTTTAACGAACTGGAGGTATTAAAAATGGCTTGGAGACCAACAGATTATTTAATCGAAGGTGAACTCGACAATCGAAATCCTAGCAAGGTCACGGGGTGGATGAAGTTCACAGGTATGAAAGACAGAGTTATTTTTGACCTGGAAGGCAACTTCCACAGGGACATCCGCGGAGCGAAAATAAGGCTTCGTGGAGATGGTGAATCAGCAGATTTGGAAGTGGCGGCAAAATACATGGATGGCTTTGCTCAAACACAAAAGGGTAGTGTCGGTGACATGACGGCAGGAAGAGAACCGGTCGATTATGTCTCATATCCGTATTGGGAATGGTATGCCCAAAATGGAAGGGTTGTTGTTGAACTCGAACCTGACCAAGTTGAGATTTTGACACAACCAATACCTGCTTGCGAATCTGACCCGCTTGATAGAAAAAAACAGGCAGAAAACATGGCCAACTTCTTATGTGGAGTAGCTTCTGCCTGCGGCATACCCAAACAACGCGCAATTACAACAGGTAATACTGTAGCTGTTGAGCGTGCCAAAAAGGTTATTGCCAACAATAAAATCCGCGGCATGAAGCTGCTGACAAAGGAAATCCGCGAGCAGTTGCCACCTCTATATTCACAAGATGGCAAAGGCGGCAAAGCGGTTGTTTACACGAAGTACTTCACCCCAAGCTCAAATTGGACATGGCTGGCAACTGAGGGCGAGCCTGTATTAGATGAATCTCAGAACGAAGTTGACTACAAATTTTTTGGCTTGGTTTTCGGCCATGAAAAAGAGTTTGGCTACTTTTTACTAAGTGAGCTTGAAGAAGTTCGCGGGCCTATGGGATTGCCAATTGAACGTGATCTCTACTTCCAGCCAAAGACACTTGAAGAAATAGCACCGGAGATGTTCAGGAAGGAGGAGCGAAAATGAGCAACAAAGATTACAGAATAAGCCCTCCACCAAAGGATTCCGGTGAAGAGCCTTTGTTTCGGGTTGTGTATGCAATCGATGTAAATGCTTCTGATGAGCAAAAGGCCGCCGAGCAGGCCTGGCAGATGATGCGGGCAAAAGATGCCTTTGAACCGGTGATGGTAATCCTGGATAGTGACGGCAAACAGACAAAACTTGATTTGTCGGAATACCTGGAATTCAACAAAGTTACCACCGGATTTATAGTTCAGAAGTACCGCAAGAACAGTACCGGTAAATTCGCGTGCGTTCACCAGGAATTCATTGCTGGCGATGACGTTCAATTCGAGAATGTAAAAGGTGAGTCTATCGAAGTACCTGAACATGACTATCAGCCATTCAATATGACTATGTTAAGCAAAGATGAAATCATCGACCGGCTGGGCGATGCGCTTACGAGCATCGATGTTGGCGGCGAGCAGTCGAGACAGTTTGCTCCTGAAATTAAAATCCTGGACGAACTTTTAAGAGACCTTGGCTGGTTGCCAAAGGATTAAACCACAGAATTTCAAAAAAGAAAGTGAGACGAATTATGAAACTATTTGAAGTACAGGCAACCGAATACAACGGTGAGCAGGAATATTTTCAGAGTAAACTGTTTGCCGCTGAAAACATCGACTGGGCATGGGAAGTAGCCAGAGGTTATTTCAGGCAGTGGTATGATGATGGCGATGAGCCGGAATATCATAACACCGATAACCGTGATGAGTTTGAATTTGTCGGCGGTTGCATCAGGCTGAAGATTAAAAACATCCAGGAAACCACTCTTGATGAATGGATGAAGTCGCAAATTAGATTACACAGCATTGCAGAACTGCCGGATGAATTGATGACGAGGCGAATTACCGGTTCGGCAGCGGATTTACTGGAAGCCTGCAAGGTATTGACTTCTTATACGACAGATTTGCTCTATCGATTGGATAATCAGATAAACCTTGATGGTGTTGAGGAATTGCAGCAGGCAAAAGATGCTATCGCCAAATATAACCCTGCCGAAACGCCCAGTACAAAACTGCGAAATGTCTGTCAGCAGATGTTAGATACGTTGGATATCGGCGGTGAACAGGCCCGTCAATTTGCAGAAGAGATTGCAATGCTAAAAGATGCTCTTAAAGCTGCACCAGCAGTAAAAGATGATTGTCCAAAATGCGGTGCCGGCTCTGATGAGCGGGAGTTTGCCAGCAGAGACTTTTTAGGTATCGAAGCGATACACATGCACTATCTCTGCAAGAAATGCGGTAGTGAGATAATTGAAGAATTTACCCTGACGGATATTTTCATCGATAACCTAACTACCTGATAGTTGTCATTTGTCCAACCCCGTCGTTGTAACAAATCAGCCGTAAGTACAAGTCTCTAAAATCCCTCAAGCGAAAGGATACATTATGCGATACAGAAGATTCTATGCCCGCAGTCCGCCTCGGACGAATTGTGTGTCACTGTAATTTGTATGTTTTGAACAAAGAACTTTTAACCTGAAAAATGAAAGGAAAACAAAATGAGAATTTTATTTATCAACAATTTAGGAGCCGGATTTGCTGATTATGTTTCGATTGAAGAAGGTACTACTATTGAAAAGTTTTTCAAAAATAAGATGCAAGGCGAACAAACCGCTGACTACCTTATTCGAGTGAATCGTCAACCGGTCCCACGTGAATATGTTTTGAAAGGTGGAGATCGAATTACGATTACACCTGTGAAAATCGAAGGAGCGGCCTACTGCCCCAAACAGCAGACCGCGTAATCGCAAACATTAACCATAAGGCCTCTGCTTATTTTCAATTATAGGCGGAGGCCTTTTTATGCGCAAGAGGTTTTTATGAAAAAATACAAAAACATAATAAAACTGTCAAACCTGCTTTTAGACGCTCTAAATAAGCTTAAAACAGCAAGATTGCAGAAGATTCAGGCCAGCCTGGAAGACTTCAGCTATAAGTGTAGCGATGCAACCAAGGACTCTCATTTGTTTTATGCTGCTGTCGAAAAAAGATGGTTCAGCTCAGCTGAAAAAATCAGAACAAGAGTAAACAGAAACCTGTCGGACTTTTCATATCACCTTCAAAGGTTCAAAGACCTTGTAAGTTCAGACGAGACCAAACTGCCAAAACTATCCTGTATTTTCGCGGAGCTATCGCAGATAGACCAGGATATCGGCGAATATCAATTCGACTTGAAGGAAAAAACGATCTCGGTAATAACTGAGCCTATCACACTCGATGATATTCCGCTCGGGCCGTTTGAAATAAAACTGTTCCTCAACGAGATAAACAAACTCTACACTGACAGTCCTTACAGGGTTATAGCACTTGAACCCAATCCTGCCGGATCTGATTCCTGTGTTACCCATCCGCATGTAAGTTCAGAAAAACTCTGTGAAGGCGATGGTGTTGTCTCTATCAGAAAAGCTATTGAACAGGGACGCTTGTGCGATTTCTTTACGATGATTGTAAACATTCTTCAGACTTACAACCCGGACAGTCCATATGTATCGCTCGATGACTGGGAGGGAATCTCATGCTATGACTGCGGCTATACGGTCTCAGGTGATGAATGTTATTACTGCGAATACTGTGACAGAGATTACTGCAGCAACTGCAGCACATATTGTCAGATGTGTGATACCACAGTTTGCCTGGGTTGTGCATACGAGTGTCCCTCATGTAATGAACCGGTCTGTCAGAACTGTACTACCAAATGTAAGGAATGTGAGGAAGTATTTTGTAAAGACTGCTTAACTGAAGAAGGTTTATGTCAAAATTGTGAAGAAAACAGAAAGGAAAATCAAGATGAAGAACAAAAAGAAGAATCAACGGAACCAACGGCCAGTCCTGCGGTTCAGCCCGACAACGTGGGCAAAGCTATTGTTCATGCGTGATGTAACGGATAACGAAGTCGGCGGCTTTGGAATTACCGAGGCTGAAGACCTGTTGTTTGTAACGGATTTTGTTCTGGTAAAACAAAAAGTTACTTGCGTTACAATATCATTTGAAGATGAATCGGTGGCAGATTTTTTCGAGAATCAGGTAGAAGCTGGCAGACAGCCGGAGCAATTCGCCCGTTTATGGCTGCATACCCATCCCGGCGATTCGCCTGAACCAAGTGGCACCGATGAATCAACATTTGCCCGAGTGTTTGGCAGTTGCGATTGGGCAATTATGTTTATTGTAGCTCAAAATGGCAGCACGTTTGCCAGACTCCGGTTCAACACTGGCCCCGGCGGCGAAGTGAAGATTCCTGTCTGTGTTGACTATAGCTATGAATTTGATGCCGCAGACTTTGAAATTTGGAAACAGCAGTATAAAGCCAATGTAATCGAAGACCATACTTTCTCGCTGACTGGTAGATCTAAGAGTATGTCCGGAAAACAGGAAGACGAAACTGATATCTTTGGCGGAAACGCGTTTGAAGAAACTTCGGTTTTTGCAAGCCAGGACTTGCTCGGCGAAATCGATTCAATGGAACCTGTGGAAAGAGAAATTTTCATGGAAGAATTGGCAATAAGAAGTGATTTCTGGGACGAAGAATCGGAGGTGATCTATGAGTAACGAAAGATATTCACGACAGGCCGACATCGTGCCGCGTGAAAGAATAATGGATTGCAAAGCAACAGTCATCGGCGTAGGCGCTATTGGAAGACAAGTGGCGATACAATTAACCGCGATTGGCGTGCCGCATTTACAGTTGATTGATTTTGATAGTGTGGAAATCAGCAACCTGGCAAGCCAGGGCTTTATGCACAAAGACCTCAAAAAGCCAAAAGTCGATGCTACCGCTGAGTTTTGCAGAGAGATTAACTTCGACTTGCAGGTTGAAGTTATTCTCGACAGATTCAAAAGAACAACACCTGTGGGCAACTGTGTTTTTTGCTGCGTGGATTCCATAACTACTCGCAAACTCATCTGGGATGCAATAAAAGACAAGGTCAATTTTTTTGTGGATGGCAGAATGTCCGCTGAAGTACTGCGAGTAATAACTGCTTGCGATGAGCAAAGCCGAAAACATTACAGCCAGACTTTATTTACTGCTCAGGAAGCTCACACAGGCCCCTGTACTGCGAAAACTACGATCTATTGTGCCAATATTGCAGCAGGGTTTATGCTCGCCCAGTTCACGAAGTATTTGCGTTTGCTGCTGGTTGACTCGGATATCCAGATCAACCTCCTGGCTTCGGAAATCAGCGTCGGTGATGTAAATTAGCGCCACAAAACTTAGCGATTATCCTCGATGGATTTTCGCTAAGTTTTTTTATTTGTCGAATGTCTTTATAAATTTTGAACTGATCCGTCGAGCATTGTGCAAAACAGCGCAACATATAAATAGTAGTGACCATTATTATAATCATCAAATACTGATCGCTTAAATTCACACCCCGTCCAGATCACAAAATACTACGCTGTCCGGTGGGAGCATTACAGTATTTTGTGATTCTCAAGGGTGTGATTTTTAAGCAAAACAGTTGAAATATTAAAAGAGGCGAAATTTTAAAATGATTATGAAAATAGACCCTTATGGGCATAAACAAACTTATTTGAACTGGAAAGCAAAAGTTCGAAACGGGATACCTTCTCTTAGCAAAAAAAATTCTGATGTAATACTTCAATATTTATCAGATATGGAAAAAGGATTAAACGTGTCAGCTGCCAGCGTTAAAGGCTCCCGAAGTTATTCGCGTTTAAATAATCTAAGAGCAAGAGTAATTTTTCTCGCCAAAAATCTTGAAAATTCCTATGGCGTTAGTCTGACTGATATTAATGAAGAACAAATCTTTAGCTTTTTTAATAACATGCGAAACGGCACTATTAAAAGAAAGGATGGCAAGCCTTATCAATCCGTCGTGGACTTTGTAAAAACCTTTAAAGCTTTCTGGCATTGGCATATAAAAACTAGCGCCAAAAAAGATGTTGCTGTCAAAGATATCACAAAGGACCTTGACACTTCAAGCATCAAGGCAAAATGGGTTTATCTGACAGAACAGCAGATAAAATTATTGTGCGAGAACGCCAAGTGGGAATACAGGGTCTTGATAATGTTTATGTATGATACTGGAATTCGTAGTCCGGGGGAATTAATAAACATAAAAGTGTCAGATTTATATAATGATTTCAAGGAATTGCATATACGCGATGAAGTTGTCAAAAAAGGGAGCTTTGGCAGGAAAGTAAAGCTTATGTTGTGTTCTGATTTGCTTAAGAGTTATGTGAGCATTAAGGGACTAAATAATAATGATCAATTATTTCATATATCACCAAGAGCCGTTAATCAATATTTGCAAAGGCTCGCAAAACGAGTCTTTGGCGATGGTGAGAGCCTTGCGGGAGAGAAATATTCAAAATTAACAATGTATGATTTCAGGCATTGTTCGTGTTGCTATTGGCTGCCTCGTTACAAATCCGAATCTGCCCTCAAATATCGTTTCGGTTGGAAAAAATCTGATAAGATTCACTACTACTCCGAGCTTCTTGGAATGAGGGATACAATTAGCGAAGACGATATGCTGATAGATATTACAAAAACTGAAATTGAAAAAAGGCTCTTAAAAACCGAACAGGAAAATGATATCTTAAAAGAAAAAGTTGAATTAATGCAAAACGATAGAATCAAAACGGATGAATCAATAAGAAAACTGGCATCCCTTATGCAAGTTTATATAACCAAACTGAAGCAACTGGAAGAAATCCAGGTAAATATAAAATAAAAAAAGAAAAATAACAAAGTCTTCCTATTTGGGTTTTCTCGGCGGCATACTCGGCAAATCATGCATATCGAAGTAGTCGCTAAGGCATCTTTCGCAGCAAAAGTACAACGTTTTCTCCAGGGGCACAAAATCCTTGACGCCGACAACACCTTCGTCAACTTTTATCACATCGACTCCGATATCTAGTTGGCGTGTGCAATTTGCACATGTTTTTTTATTTTCCATATTAACATGTGAAAAACAGCTTTAAAAGTAATTGAACTGATTTGCTTCGCAGACTATTGTTTATAATTACGCAGTGCGACTGGAGTTCGCACAATCCAGAAATATCTTATTTTGCTTTTAAACAAAATCACTACTATTTAAGCTTACCGAAAAATATTTTTATATGTGTTACTACCTATTGGTAGTAACAATACGTACCCACACGCTGAACCCGTGTAGAGCAAATCAGTTCATTTGCTTTAAAAGAAGGTATCGTTCAAATTTCAACCAATTGGCTCATTGCAGATCAAATCACCGTTCTGCAACGAGAAGACATTAGCCGGCTAGTGCATTATCATAATGACTAGCAATGTATACGAATGGATAAAGAAGCAAGAAAGTCGTGGGGAAACCCTGATGGCTATGAATCAGCCTTTAACGGCAAAGCAGATCGCCAGGAAAACAGGTATACCGATGGATACCTGCAGTTACACGATCGCTAAACTCACAGCCAGAGGCTTGTTGACCTGCCTCAACCCCAAGGCAATGAATAGCAGGCTGTATTGGATCACTGAACTCGGCAGACAATGCCGAAAACAGCTCTATCAGGACAAAAACCTGCCGTACAAAGAATATGATTTACCCAGTGTGAACTGGCCTCTTTACGGCTGGTTATGCTACAGCCACAGAGCCGCCGTAATTCGGTTCCTTACTGAACCGATGCAACCGTCCGCGATAAAGCGAACCTTGCGGATTTACAAGCCGAATGTAAAAATAAGCGCCAATAATATCCGTGATGTTGTAAGGCTGCTGCTGGAAAAGGGTATTGTACAAAAGGTATTTGTTAGAAAGAAAGCCCACCCAAGATATGAGCTTACAGAAGTGGGACATAAATTACGACAACTGCTAATACAGTCTGAAATGTCTTTCTAATAATACAGTTCAATTTAATTTAACAGCCGTGCCATAGTTAAATATGGCAAAATTTGCAAAATCCCTGGAAGAAAAAGCAAGCAGCATAGCCGCTTTTCCCAAGAAGCAATTATGGGATACAACTATCCCTGGGATGATCCGAAGGGAGATCAGCCTGACTATCGACCAGATCAAACGGCTGAAAGAACGGCACGACGAGCAGTTCCGGAGACTGCTAAGGCTGGAATGTTATGTCGACACCGATCTGATGCAAATGGAACAACGTCAACCACGATATATGCCGTACCATTTCCCTGAAAAAGAAAAACTCAAGCAGCGACTGTTTGATATCGAAAAAGACCGCCGAAACCTAAGTCTGAGGCTTGAAGAAAAAACCCAAGGTCTTGAGGAGAAATTACTGAGTTTGATTAACAAGCATGAACAGCTTAATTTGCAATAGAAATTGCTATCTTCTTTGATTTCAAGAGGTTACATTCATGCTCGGCTTCATTGTCATGATTTAGGGTTTCCTGATACATGTGATTGCTATCTGGGAACCCTTTTGGGATGTAATCCTAGGTGATACGATTAGTTAGGTGTTGCAAATCCGTAGCTTTTCTGTTACTTTATTCTGAAATTTGCATTAACGGATCACAATATGGAAATGTTAAAAAATCACAAAAGATCTAATAAATTAGGGCGTTACGTTGTAACAGGAGGTCCTGGAGTTGGGAAATCACTCGTATTCCAAGAGTTGAGGAGACGAGGCTATAATTGTTCAGAAGGGGAAATTGCACGTGATCTCTACAGAGATTTCAAGAAGAAGCTCGGGCGTCATTTGGAAGTAGGAGATCGCAGAGAATACTCACGCATGGTATTAGGAGCCTTCATAAAAGAATACTGCAACCACAAAAAGGGGGCATATTTTTATAATCGTGGCATACCAGATGGTGCGGGATGGGATCGTTTTTTTAAATTAAGCGTTTCCGATGAACTGAATGAAGCGATGCATGCTTATAAATATGACGGCATATTCGTTTTAGATCCGATAGCAAATTTCGAAGATGAAACTGATGTTGTGTGGACCAGTGAACGAGATGGACAAAGAGTTCACCAATTAATCGTTCAAGGGTACGTTGATGTGGGATATGATCCAATTTTCGTTCCTATGGATTTTGTGGAGAACCGTGTGAATTTTATATTGTCAAATTTATAAATGAATTTAGTAATGCGTTTTATAAAGGGACGAAAATGAGTCTTAAAATAGTGTCGCCAAATACTGTACTTGCAAATGCTTTGGTGCATACTATTGATATCTTACGTCCCCGTATTGCCTATACAAAGCCCGAAAAAGTTAAATTTGTAGTTGGCACGCAGATTAACGGCCTCCCCCATATTGGAACACATTTGACACAATGTGCCGCTTTTTTGTTTGCTGAACAAGTCAGAAATATATTTAAAGTTGACACTTCTATATTATTTGGTGCTCTGGATAATGCTCCCCATGAGGTAATATTGGATCCTGAATCCCACCACGCTTATCAGATTACTTATCAGCATAAATTAGGCAAAAATTGCATTGACAGCTTAACCCAAAAGTACTATTCGAACCTCTTTAGCAGGTTAAGTGAGCGAACATTTGTTGATTATGAAATTCAGACATATTCTGAACAACAGTCTGCACCCAATTTTAGGCTTGAGTTTATAAAAACTCTCAAAGAACTGGAAAGGATCCGATGGCTTGTATCCCCATCCAGTGGTATTCCTCATATAAGATTTCCTTGTCCTAAATGTTGGTGGGCAGAGAAAAGGTCGGAACGTACACATCTGATAAAGCATAATGAAAAAGAAGCGGAATTCAAGTCGTATTGCTTTGACCACATGGAGTACAGTTCTGTTATTTCAGAGGACTCAGACTGTTATTTAGATTTGAGTACCTTATATCGTAATATTATAAAAGAGTCGTGCCTAATTAACGATAAAAAAAGCTTACATATCATAGTTAAGGGAGGAGACTGGGTTTTTGCTTGCCAGCAAATAGACTGGGCCCTTGGCTTACTTGGACATGCTCCAAATAATTTACCAGTGAGAGTTTTTACTCCGCAAATTTTAACAGATACTGGTGCCAAACTCTCTAAGAGCCTTATCAAACGGGGAGCAATGGATATTAAAGATGATTTAGAGAATTGGTTAATTGATCCAGATTGCTGGGATCGCTCGGAAGAAGAGTATGCAGACCTATTAATCTGGACTGTTGAAGAACTCATGTCGGATCCGAAACATTTTTATAGATCATATTCATATAAGGAGTTACAGAGAATCATGAAACATCATATATCACAGCCCTCCAATGTCCCTCCAGTACGAACGATACGAATATACAGAAAATATTTCAAGCTAATAAAAGAGGGAGTTAAAACAATTGAAATAAGAGTTGGTTATAGCAGCATGAAAAAAATCAAAGCGGGCCAATTTCTTAAATTCATCTGTCAAGATGACAAATGTCTGACAAAGGTAAATAGAATTACTGAGTATGCATCTTTTAGAGAGCTACTTGATTCTGAAGATACTAATAAAATCAATCCTCATATTTCATATGAAGAACAGCTTAATGAACTTTCAAATATTTTCCCAAGCAATAAAGAGGCATTGGGAGTTCTGTGCATAGAACTACAGAAGGTGGATAAATAAATGTCTGTTTCACAACCAGAAACACCATTAAAATATAAATTACTTTTTGTTTGCAAAGGAAATATTTGTCGTTCGCCTTTAGCATCATTTACTTTAGAAAAACTATCCCAAAAACACTCTGGCAAGTTCCAGCTTATAATTACTTCCGGAGGAACGGAAAATTATAATATTGGCAAAAAAGCACATCCTCTTTCTGAACGTGTCGGCCAAGAAAATGGGGTAGATTTATCATCCCATATCGCAAGACAAATTCAACAATTTGATGTTCAGGATGCCGATATTATTATAGTTATGGATGATGAAAACAGGCAAAGAGTACTCGATTTATTTGGTGACGAAATAAGCCCCAAAATACATTTGTTAATGTCATTTTCACAAAGCAAAAATGCCGACATACCTGACCCCTATAAAATGCCCTATTCACGCTACCAGCAAACCTATAAGATGATCCGTGAAGGATGCTTAGGGTTAATTGATGAATTACTTCCTTAGGTCTAATGACCTAATTTCTCCTGCTTCTTTGCTTAGTTAGAGAGCTTCAGTACATTTCTTATAAAGTCATTATGCAATTATATCATATACAATGAACATCGAAAAAACCGCAGCAAAACTCAATCCCCTTATACCGGGGAAAATCTCACAATTAATGAAAGCAAGAGAACTGGCTGATCTGGAACTAAAAACCTTAATCGAAAAACAAATCATTTCCACCGCCTACCAAACTCTTGGCGATTTCCACAGCAAAATCTTGCTCTCGCTCCCGCCCAAAAACAAAGCCAAAGGCTCAATCAATCTCGGAACTACTCTCTACGACAAAGAAAAATGGCCGTTCGGTCTCAAGTATAGCGAGCTAATACAGAACACCGCAATACTTGGCCGTTCCGGTGCGGGCAAAACAAACGTTACATTTCATATCCTTGCCCAACTCATAGAAAAGAAAATACCGTTTGTATTCATGGATTGGAAACGAACAGTTCGACATCTGATTCCAAATTTCAAGGACAAGCTAAACATCTACACACCAGGCAGAAGTTTGGTTAAATTCCCATTTAATCCCTTCGTTGTCCCGCCCGGCATCGAATCAAAGGTTTATGTCAACCAGCTTGTCGATGTTATCAGCCAAGCCTTTACTCTCGGTGACGGCTCAAGAAGCATTTTGCGAAAAGCAATTGCTTCGATATACAACCAAAACAACCTTTGTCCCACAGCTACTGATATTATTAAAGAATTCGGAAAAGTTCCTGATACTGGTCGTGTGGGTGGCTGGAAGGTTACTGCAATGCGGGCGATGGAAAGCCTTGAGTTTGCCAATATATCTTCAAATAATAGGATATCACAGGAACAGCTTGCCGAAAAAATGCTTCACGAAAATACGGTCATAGAACTTGACGCATTGGCCCAGGGAAGCAAAAAATTCCTTATTCCATTATTGTGCCTGTGGCTATATTATGTAAGACTAAAATCACCGGATCGTGAAAAACTAAAACTTGTTATATTTATTGAAGAAGCCCATCACGTATTACATAAGCGTTCTCAGACAGCAAACGAAACAATACTTGAAATGCTTTTTCGGCAGTGCCGTGAACTTGGCATAGGCATTGTGGTAATCGATCAGCACCCGCACTTGCTTTCATCTGCAGCGATGGGCAATACCTACACAAGTATTTTTTTAAACCAGAAAGACCCAGCCGACATTAACAAGGCTGCGGCAGTTTGCCTGCTGGATGCTGATGAGAAAAAGTATTTCAGTATGCTGCCGGTAGGTCAGGGAATCGTTAAACTCCAGGACAGGTGGACAAGTCCAGTTCATGTTCAATTTCCATTGGTAAATATCAATAAAGGTTCAGTTACTGATGACATCCTAGCAAGGTATTCCGCTATAAACAATACAAAAACCACGGGGTCAGGCCGGAATACCTCTGTGTTCAAGCATAATTTCTCTATGTTGCAGCCTAAATTTGGACAGGTTCCGCGGATTCCACTCTATGATATACCCCTTAAACAACCAGCTTTCGCTTTTATCGAGGATGTCCTGCAGCATCCTGATGACGGCGTCAAAGCCAGGTACAAAAGATTAGGCCTGAGTACCGGCACAGCCAACAGACTAAAAGACCAACTGTTAGCTCAGGGCTGGCTGGAATACCAGACCGTTGACATAGGCCAAACAAGAAAAGTAATATTGAGACTGACCAAGCAGAGCAAAGACGCTCTCAGCCTTGATACATCAGAGCCTGAATATGGCTCGATTACCCACGAATACTGGAAGCGGTTCTACGCCCAGCGATTTCGAGAGCAGGGCTACCATGTAGAATTTGAAGTCCCCAGAGAATCAGGCCGAGTTGATGTTGTTGCCAAAAAAGACGGGGAGGAAATCGCCATAGAGATTGAAACCGGCAAATCCAATTTTATCCGGAACGTCCAGCAGGATTTAGCCGCCAAATACAACAAGGTTCTTATCGTCGCCACCGACAAATCTGCCTTTGAAAAGATTGAGAAAAAGCTGGCCCAAGCCAGACTTTTGATTGCCGGAAGGGTTGATATTGTATTGGCCACTGAATAAATCAGGACGGCAGAGTTTTAAGCAATTAGACCGTATTTTCAAGATTCATATTCGCCTGATGGGTGTGCCATTTTTTACATTCTTCTGATCCATTTTTTCTTTAACCAGGTTCTAAGATGGCCGGCACCTACTACTACAACTACTCTACCTTTTGCTGCATATCTCTCAACGACTTTTATCATGTAATTATCTCGTTGACTGGAGAGAGCAAATAAAAAAACAAAATATCTCAAGCCACGAAGATGGGATATTGGCAGGGTCGCTATTTCCTCTTTAGAATAGCCGGTTATTTTTAACCAGATAGAAAAGGTTTTGTTTATAGTATTATTTTTTAGTGACATCTTAATGTCCATAGGGCCAAATTTTAATATTCGCTTCTTGGCTTTACTGAAAATTTTTCGCCAGATAATCAGCTTATTTTTTTCTCGATAATGCCACAATATGTTTACAACTTGATAAGAAACATAATGAACCATTGCCAAGTCATCACTAAAATTTAAATAAAGTTCATATAATTTTTTATGAAATAGCTTTTGAGGAATATCGAACAATACTGGTCTGGCCTGTATCTTTTCTGCTCCTGATAATGCCCAATCAACGTCAGTCTTAGTTAACGCTACTTTTCTTTTCCTAATGTGTTCTATATCTTCCATGCTTTGCATATCCTGAGGGTGGTCTTCTATTAAAACAAATTCTGGTTTGTACGATATTATTTTATCCATTAAATTTTTCCCATTTGATAATGGATAGTGTCCATGTAAGGAGGAAATTATATGTATTTTCTTTCCGCTCTTTAATAAATAACGCTTATCTGAGACATCTGTTTCCATAACTTTTTTAAATCATTGCTCTTTTTAATCTTTCTTATAGCCTCAGTGTATTAACTTGTGCGTATCAAACGGTAATGGCTTCACCAAGAGTGCTTACTGGCCGGGAATTGGGCGGAAAACTTCGTCAAGATAAGTATATATGCTTCTAAATGGACATAATGGCATTGTATTTAATTGCAGTTTCTGTAAAATATATCTGATAATTAACGAGCATTGAAATATTGAAGAGACGATACATGGACATCCCAATAATTGAATTGGTTGCAGAGGGAATTAAATGCCGAATACCTCTCAGTAAGCAAGGGAAAATATTTTCCTTAGTTAATATAGGGATATGCAATTTCAATTGTTTATATTGCTGTAAAGGCGGTAACGCAAAAACAAAATCTTCTCATTTACTGCCTTGTGCTAACTACATCGGCATAGATGACATATACTCATTCATTGATCAGCAAACTCAAGAAGGCCATTTAATAAAAATAAGCGGGGGCGAACCTACTTTAATCTGGCCAGATATACTTGATATAATGTCTTATTGCAAAAAAAACAAAGTCTATGTTTCATGCGACACTTCAGGCTGGAACACAGAAAGATCAATCGCTGTTGCAGAAATTGCCGACCAGATGGCTATAGACCTTAAAGGTCCTCCAAAATACGTGTCAAAAATCACTCAAACCAGCTTGGAATTATGCTGGACAAATGTTATCAAGTCAATTGAGACTTGGGCAAAGATAACAACATTGCTGGAAATTAGAACCCCTATTTTTAATTTCACAACTCTAGATGATTTAACATTACTGGCTCAATATATTCCACAAAAAGCATTCTGGGTACTAAGGCGCTTTATAACAAGTGAAGAAGACTCAAATATTTTCCTCAGTCACAACAAATATCCCGACTGGTTAATTTCACCAGAACATTCATTTGTAAATGCCTTAGCTACTGAGTTATTAAACATATTTCCTGATTTATATGGCCGCATAATCCTCCTTCAGGAAAATCCTAGATCTACATATGGAGAGATCATTTATTAATTCTTAAAAATGGTAAAACGCACTCACATATATCACACAGTTAGTTTTATGGAAGACAAATTTGATCTGCTATATTTTTGGGGCTGTAATTTTGATTGCAGGGGGTGTATTCGACATTGCGGGCACTGGGACCACAATCTCTCATCAGATTGTCTTAGTAGATTGAAAACACTTAATCCTTCGCAAGTTTTTTTGTCTTATGATGAATTTACTAAAATTATTAACAACCTGAGAAATTCTATAGTTTTCCTAGGGGGTGGCGAAGCTACTTTAGATCCATCATTGCCATGGATAGCGAGTAAACTGTACCAATCTAATTTTTATACTGTACTTCAAACAAATGGATATTCAATTTTCCCAGAAATGTGGACAAGCATTTCTAAAGGTATTATTTCAGAAATTCGCATAAGTCTCAAAGCTATATCTCCTGCCCTGCATCGCTCTCTAACTGGCTATCCAATTCATAATGTTCTTAGCAATTTGAAACGTTTACATAAATTGGGAGTTCGATTGAAAGTTCATACTACATTTATACCAGATGTGATTTCCACTGAGGAAATACAAAAACTGGCAATATTTATTTCGGATATCAATCCTAACTTGCCCTTGAGAATCGATCCTTACGTAGCGGTCCCCAATACTTCATGGAAAACGCCATCAACCGAAAAATTGCTGGAGGTCGCTGAAACTGCAAAGAAATACCTTGTTAATGTTTCATATATAGAAGGGCTCAAGAGCAAGGCGACCCTTGTCTATCCTTAAATTCTCAAGATATCTATTGAACATTTATTACTTTATAGCATATTTTGTCTAAAGCCGTTATTACATGCTTATATTTTCCCGTTCCAGTAACATAAAAACGTTTTAATGGCTGAATCTCAAACTTTATTTTATTCTGACAACCTTTTTCCAGGGCTTTTATAAGACTGGAAGCTTGCTTATTGGAATAACAGCCTAGGGACAAAAACAATGACAACATACCTTGACGAGTTTCAACAAATTGATACTTTGGGGCGGTCACATATTGGCTTAATATTCTATTTAATTTGACGGTCGATACTGTTTCACCATTAGAAAGACGTATAAAATCCAATTTTCGTGCCCTTTTGATACTACTGAAGCTTCCAGATGCTTTCTTGTGACGACCTTTACAACAACATTTAGAATATCTTATAACATCTTCTGTCCTGTAACGTATCAAGGGCATTGCGTATGACCATAAATTTGTAGCAGTAAATGCAAGATTTTCTGTAAAATTATTATCAGATTTTTGATATAAATTACTGTTGGTCTTCTCAACCCACAAAGTATCTTCATTAATGTGATACATTTGGCAATCATGGCAGCGAAAAGCTATAGATTCAAATTCACCTGCACCATAAAAATCTGTGATTTTAGCAGAATAATCCTTTGATAAAGAAGCTTCAAGTTCTGTTGACAAAGGTTCACCACTTGTAAATATACTATATATGCTTTTTTTTGCATCCTCGCAAAGACCTTTTCCTATCGAATCAAGAAGTGTGGGATAACCAATCAAAATGTCTGGATTGAAATCCTTGAATTTTTCATTTAATTTCGAAAGTGCCTCAAAACCACTTATATGGCAAGTGCGAAAAAGTGAACATTTATTGAACCATCTTTCAGAAGGAACTGGTGGCCTCTGGTCACCAGTGACAATAAGAAGTTTATGCCATGGTCGCATACCGCATAGTATCTGAGAACGAATACGAACCATATTCAAATAGATAAAACTATTCTTGTCGTAAAAGACATCAAAATAACGTCTATTACTTCCACTAGTTCGTACATGAATTAGCTGGTTTGGCTTAAAATACGAGGAGATAAAATATTGCTGACCGTGAGTAATTATATCATCTTTTGACAAAATTGGGAGAAGTTGGAGAACGGATTCTGTTTTTTCGTTAATATCTCTTTGAGTAACATTAAGCTTATCGAAAATATTCCGGTAAAATGGAACATGCTTGTCGGCATGTAAAAGCAACTTTTTAAGTTGTTTTATTTTGAAATTCTTTTTCAGTTGTTTTGAGAAATAGTAGAATCTAAAAGATTTGCAGAAAGACAGAAAAGTACGAAAGTTGTCAAAAGGTTGATACCGCTCTTGCAGTAAAGTGGTCTGCAGGTATTCATTCAACATTTGACAAAACCATATTACGTTTGCTTTCGAGATAGTAACAACTCAGGTCGTCTTCGTAAAGCGAGCCCATATATGACCATGCTAATCCTCGGCAAGAATAACATAACCATTTATTATCACACTTTGAGCACATACCAGTGTAATCGTTTGGTGTCAAATTTCTGAACTTAGCCATTGTCTCATTAGACCAAATCTCTTCAACTGAATCTGTTAGCAAGCTGCCGGCATACATATCCTCATCTTTCAAAATTACGCAAGGAAAAACTGCGCCGTCACTCGATATAGAAAAACGAGTTTTGCCAGCAGGGCAAAAATGAGTAGATGGATGAACAAAAGAAAGAGTTTCATTTGTAACATCACAGTGCCCAGGGCAGGCACTGCACAAAAAGGACACACCTAATTTTTCAGCTTTGATAGATGCTTGCTCTATTATTTTTTGGACCAACATCTCATCGGGAATCCTGCTCAATAATGTTTTATCGTAACAAGGAATAAATCGTAATAACCTAACAACAGAGACGCCTGTTTTTGCAACTTCTTCGATAAGAGGCGGCAAATCCTCAATATTATCTTTAGTTCCTACAAAAGCTATTTTTACATTAAGCCCCATTTTTGACATCTGCGAAATGTTATTCAATACCACAGAATATGACCCTTTGCAGTCAACAACAGTGTCATGTGTATGGCCGCATCCCTGAAGAGATAATTGGATTGCATCTAGTCCCAATTTTTGAAGCTGTTCCAACTTCTTGAAATCTACGACAAAGCCGTTTGTGCTCAGCGTTGGATGCACCCTAAAGTCACAACATGCCTTATATAAATCGACTATTTCATCATAAAGTAAGGGATCCCCGCCGGACAAAAACACACTGAAAACCTGTGCCTGTGCAAGTTTTTTTAAAATAGTTATTTTTTCTGAAAAGGAGCAATCTGGTCTTTGCTTCTGATTAGCAAGACCTGTCTGGCAGAAGAAACAACGATAGGTGCATTGAGATGTAATCTCCCAGTCTACAATTATTGGGGCTGAAAATTTTGAAAAATCCACACGACCGTCCTAAAATATTTAAACAACTTCCTTTTACTCAGTATCAAGAAGAAATACCTTAGATAAAATAGTTATCTCCAAAAAACTCAAGACAGCCTTCTTCTCAATATCATTAAATTTTTCCAGAATACGAGTGATTGGCACTTTCCCATTTTCCTTTATATAAGAAAATATTTTCCAAGCTTTTGAATTTAAGGAAAAGAACCGGAAAGGCTCGGGTTGAAAAAGGATGTGGTCTTTCTCTCTTTGAACTACATTTTCCGAGATGGAAACTTTTCCATTTTGATGATAAGGTTTCAAGAGTTCAGTTTGTATTTTTTTAATTTCAGAGGATTCTTTTGCAGGAGACATTCCAAAATGTGTATGATCATGGTGGCAAGTAACAACAGAAATCTTTTTGGATTTATTTGACTTGGCAAACTGAAAGCTGTCTTCAATATACGGCCCATATAAACACCACATATAAGGTTTGTGTTCAAAAAAACACCAACTTTTTTCATCCATTACATTGAATGATGTTTCCATGACAAAAACTCCTTGTTAAAATAACCGAACCTTGTTCGCAATCAATATTAACAGAGTATACAAGACAACCCACAAGCCTACAAGTGAAAAAGGCCAATTTCAGATAGAATAGAGGGTGCTGGGGAATAAAAATAGCTTAGAGGTGATGATATATGCAGGAATATCAGATCAACCTTGGGATATTCCTGAAATCAGGCCGAGTTGATGTCGTTGCCAAAAAAGACGGCGAAAAAATCGCCATCGAGATTGAAACCGGCAAATCCAATTATTCCCTTTGTCCTTATTGGCTATCTCCTAATAAAGCCACTATTTTTAATTGGCACATTTTTCAATCCCCATTTATACAGCCTTGAGTTCATTGTTACATAAACTCCAAACTCACTCTATTATGTATGTCTGTAGCTTGTGCCAGAAACGATGCCTTGAATCTTTCTTTTCGATCAAGCCCCGCTCTTTTACCAAAACATCAAGATAGTCGCTTCTTTCCCACAATATCCTCACTCGGAATGGCACTAACCTCTCCTTTCCAATCGGTCTTAATTTCACACCAGCTTTTTCCTGAGCAATCTGTGCTTCAGGTTTAGATAGGCTGGAAAACTGAAGATAGATTCTATTTGCCAGTGACTTATTTTTTGAAATAACATCTGCCAAGAGATCTGTCCCTGCAACAGTTGATTCCAGGCCTATCTCATCAAAACCTTCCAGTAATGGCAGGTATGGCGGATTGCAAATAGCGATGTCATAAGGCTTGATCAATGAATCCAAACCTTTAGTAAATAATGCCGTGTTTGCCTTAAAGCTTATATGGTTACGGTTCTTCCGATTCAAAAACCAGTTGGCAATTCCGTAAAGATAAGGTGTAAAAAGCCAGTCGCTAAGTGTAATATCTGTGATATACGGATTATAATACGCCATCATAATTCCCAAAAAGCCGGTTCCGGAGCCAATGTCAAGCACACTGTTATATTTCTTTTTAAACAGCCCATCTGCCTCCATAGCGTCTATCATATAAAACGAATCAATAGAAGGCGGCCAAAGTTCCTGGCCCCTCCGCCAATAGAATTCAGTATCCCTGTAGCGTATCAATACATAACCAGTCGAAAAACGACGGCCAACTTCTTCGCCTAATTTCTTGGAATGGATGGGACATTTAAAATTATTTTGTTTATTTGACGGGGTATCACAATGGCAATCCCAAAGAAGCTGTGGCGATTTTACAATCATTTTTTCATTGAGAGAGCAGTTATATGAAATTTCGCTGAAATCTTCAGATACTTCAACTACTAATCCCGGCTTTGGTAATCCTTCGATAAAAGATTTCCGCTCAATTGGGTCTCGCAAACTTCGGTCTATATGTTCAAGATTAATTTTTCTTTCCTGGAGGAGTTGAGATAATAAACCAATATATGCGTGTTCAATCAAACTTTTGCCGGCATGCCTGTGGTCCCGAATCAAAGGCAAGAGCATACGGTCGATTTCACGGAACCGGTCTGCAAGAAATTCAAAGCTAATCGACAAACCTTGCTTCTTATATTGGTCTTGCTTGCCTTGAAGTTCATCAAGACTGATGTCAAAGGCGTTAGCAATTTTTATAAGAGTATCCTCATCGAAGCGTTTTTGACGGCTTTTTGGGTTTTCTATTTTCTTGAGGGTTTTTTCACTAACGGCGGCTTTATCAGCTAAAGAGTCAATTGTAAGCCCGGCTGAATTACGAAGCGATCTGATTCGCCTTTTCATGTCCAGGGCAACCATAATTCCCCGACCTGTAACTTTCCTGTTCTTTCCTTTTGTTTCCATTACTTGCTCTATCTCGCCTTGGGCAAAATCATTATTTTGATAACTGAGTTATATGTGTCGGCTCTTTGAAAAGTTAAACAGAAATATCAACAACATCAGGGCGTATTTTATAAGAGACCTGCACGTTAATCAAGAACAGATATGAATTGTGAGCTTATCGATAAGTTAAATGTGTATCGTTGAATGTTAATATTTTTGAAAGGAAAAGTTATGAAGACAAATGATGTGATTTTAAGAGGTGTGTTTTGGGGCGGCGAGATTGAGCCGGGAACTTTTCACAGTGATGATTGCCCTGACATAGATGCAATTACTCGCCCCATTGATGAAGAGGATAATGAAACTGTTAAAGACGACTCCGGCTGTATGATCGGTATCGTTAATGTCCTCTAACCTGGTAACGACGGAATGGGCCGGCAATTTTTATTGTCGGCCCATATTCCTAAAATGAAAGGAGATTTAATAATGAACTCGGTAATACTTTCAGGAACTTTTTATAGTGAAACGAAAACATATTGTTCAAAAAATGGTTTGTTCCATTTCATTTTCAAATTTGTCCCTAAAGGTTCGCACATTGATATTTACTGCAAAAGGCGTCCCTCTTTTAACGGGCAAAGCTCAAACCCTGAAAAGACTCATTTGTTTCATTCGGGAAAACTATGTTTTGTCAAAGGCAAAGAACCAACGACTAAATCCCGTGCAGAAAA
This sequence comes from Planctomycetota bacterium, assembly GCA_003644205.1. GTDB lineage: Bacteria > Planctomycetota > Phycisphaerae > Sedimentisphaerales > Anaerohalosphaeraceae > QNBT01. The sequence continues at coordinate 21,174 of QNBT01000005.1, forward strand.
GTTGGCAGCACAATGGGCTGAATACTTTTTGGAATACCGACGTACTGGTAAAACTCAGAGCTAAAATTATCATTTCTAAGATAAGGAGTAAGCAAAATGAAAATTAGTGTTAAAACAAAAATTTTGCAGAAGTGCTGTCGCATTAAAAGCAAAAGCATAATTAGCCATGTATCCCAAAATCGTGTTAAGGGTCTACAAAAATTATATGCCACTAAAGAGCGAAGCCTGGCTGATATGCCTGTCGTGAAAATATCACGCAATGTCTGCAAAGAGATATTACACACTGTGGGTTCACAGCCCCCAGAAAGTGGCGGCATCCTTTTGGGGCCGGTTGGCTCAAACGATGTTACAGGTTTCTTTTTTGACAATTGCGGTAGTTGCACCGGAATTAGCTATAGCCCCGACTGCACAACGCTGAAACAAAAAATGAAAGTAGAGTGGTTACCGGCTGGGGTTGACATGAAGGGCTTTGTGCATTCTCACCCAGGCAGACTTGACGGCCTTTCGGTTGGCGACATGATCTACATTAATAGGCTATTGGACATAAACGATGACATGCCAATGTTCATCGCTCCAATAGTAATCCCCCAGGAGTTTAGGATGCGTCCTATTGTTGTGCTTCGTGATAAGCCAAGAATGCCGCGAGAGGCGAGGTTAGATGTATTTTAAGAGGAACATTGTAAGCAGTTAACAATAATCAAATTTTTTAGAAAGGAAGGTTAATATGAATTTTCAGAGAATAGCACAAACCGTTGATGTTAATGCTATGCAGCAAAGTCATGTCACTATGATAGGTGGTGCATATGGGTTAATACGTAGCCTTGTACACTGTGGCCTCGGAGCTGTTACGATGGTCGATTTTGACCGAATCGATAGCAGTAATCCGGCCCGGCAGGATTTTTATTCCACTGATTTAGGACGCTATAAGACAGAAGCAACGGCATCAGATTTACAGAAGATCAATCCGGAAGTAGAAGTCGAGTGTTATACACAAGACTACTGTTCCCTATCCCGGCAACAGCACGACGCTCTCTTTGGCCACACTGACCTGTTTATCTTCGCAACCGACTTCTTTCCGGCGCAGGCACGCGGAAACTTTGAAGCTGTTCGATTAAGTATACCTGCAATATGGATAGGTCTTTACAAAGGCGGCAGAGCCGGCGAAATAGTCTTCTATGTACCCGGCAAAACCAGTGCGTGTTATCGCTGTATCTGCAACGGTAGATATCAGGCGTTTCACAATGGCAGCGGTAATACCAATGTCAGCAGTGCTGGTGGAACTATACATGATCTACACCTGGTTGACGCGATTGTCGGTCAAATCGCAACAGGAATCCTTACCGATGGAGCGGACAATCGCATGGGTAAACTTATCAGCAAACTCGGTAATCGCAACCTGTTGCAAGTAAAAATGGACCCCGACTATCGCCTTGGAGACAAGGATATATTTGGACAGTATCTGGGTAACCATCCGGCCAATTTTTCTTTTACGACTATTGCATTGCCTATGGAACGTGAAGAGAGTTGCCCTGACTGTAGAAAGTGATGGATCGTTAGTAACTTACACGGCTTTATAACTGAAAGGTAGAATTGAAATGAAGAAAATTTCGAAACGATTTCTTGTTACAGATCAATCGGGACGTGTTCTAGACAGTAACACCGAACACCTCACTGACAATGGCCGTGGAAGAATAAACCTTACAACTCGTCGCACCGCTGTCCGATGTCCTAATTGTAATCGGCCCATAACCGATATTAATAAGCAACGGGGGCGGTGCGACTACTGTAGGGCGATGAGTTGTTGTGAAAATTGTGAAACGAGGTGCAGGGTCTGTTCGCGTAGACTATGCGGACGTTGTAGGCGAGGTTTTGTTGGCCAAACAAGCGTTATTACCGTATGCCCAACATGCCTTGCGTTATTACGTCAGCGTCAGGCATTTAATGATCATCTATTGATACAAAAGATTAGATCTCAGCGTCAAATTATGCAGCAGCGTGAGGTGGCAAGATTACGTGCATTACAATTGCAGGCAGCGAATATAGGGGCACGAAATCGAATACAAGTTGCCAGTATTAATGCACGAAACCAAATCCAGATCGCTAAAACACGAATGAATGGACAGTTGGCCCTTATCAGGGAAATTAACAGGCTCAGAATAGCTTTGAATAGAGAAAGGCGGAACGGTGGACGGTATATACGAAGAAATTCTTAACCAGGAAGGTTTTCGCAAGATAGGCTCACTTTCCTATAGGATAAATCTTAACATATGGTGGCAGCCGGATATTAAAGTTCAGGTTTTACAGCTGCCGCTTGGGTCAAAAGCACTGCTCAAAGGCAGTAAATCTTACTTTATGAAATCAATTACCGAGCAGGGTGAAACCTGGGCAAGGGAAATCGGGCCTTTACAAAATTACCTTGAGGCCCATTTCCCTGAACTGCATGTCTCATTCTCCTACTTCAGAGACATTACAGGTACACTTGCCGCTGCCCAGATAGGCCGTAAGCTCACTGCACAAACACCTTCTATTGAAATACCAAGCACAGGGCAAATAGCTCAATTGCAGAGAGAATTAGCCGACAAGCGTATCCAGCAGCAAAGCACCGACAACCTGCTCGGATTAGATTCAGGTAATTCCGATTTACTGAAATCATACACAAAGCAGCAGGCAAAGACACTCCGAAAAGAGATTCAACAGCTTGAAGACAGAAAATCCCGCGAGAAAGAAAAATTGCATTTATTTGATAACCTTCAAAAAGAATATGAACGTAATTGCTCCGCCGCATGTTTTATTTTCAGCCTAAGCTCCAATAGTCATGTGGTAACATCACCCCCGGAATTTCGTGACGCCCTGATAAGCATCGTCAAGGAGATGAACGATCTCCATCGGTACCAGGTGACCCAGAAGTTATGCGGTGGCCGCTTGAACATCCATGTGGTTGAAGCCGGTGAGCCGGTAATGGTGTGGATTGAAGAGTGGCTTGGCGGAAGCCTTATACCCCGGCAGATTTCCAGGCTAAATGAAGATTTCCGCTTACTTCGCGAAGCTGCTGAAAGGCATACCATGGTTACGCCAAATACTGACATACGACTTGATGGTGCCGTTAAAGATGACCAAAAACTACTTGCTGCCAGCGTTGTCTCAACTTTGGTAACCCGTTTAGATAAACCTGATACTACCGCAGATTTAAAAGACGTTTCAAAAGATGCCATGCCTGCAAATATCGGCCTAGTAGTAAAAAATGGACGTGTTACGGATACTCAATTCAACTTGCCTTTGGCAAAATGCAATCACACATACCTGTCAGGAACGACCGGTTCCGGCAAAAGCTACATGGGCCGGATAATAGTAGAAAAAGCCGCCCGGTATAAAGATTTAAACATTCTTATTTTGGATCCGGCTAATCAGTCTGCCGGACTGCTCGTTCCGGAAGACAGAGAATCAATTATATCTCTATACCCTGATTTTGGAATGAAGCCGGAATCTGCGAGGGGCTTTGATTTTAAATATTATGCACCAGCCCTGTCAATTGGCAAACAGTTGCCGAGAGATTTATCGCTGCTTGGGAATGGGCGTACTATCCTCAGTTTCAAAGGCCTTAATGACCGCCATCGCTGCAAACTGTTTTGTGATGTCTTGGGTGCTGTCTTTGAAGATTATTCAATTGAAGAATCTGCCACACTGCGATTGCTGATTGTCGTCGAGGAAGCTCAACGTTTTACAAAAAAGCGTGTTAGTGAAGATGCAAAAGCCGCCGGTGAACAGGCGGAAAATGCCCTGGATCGAATAGTTCGAGAGGGTCGAAAATACGGTTGCTATGTCAATATCCAGAGTCAAAGTATTAAAGATTTTGCCAGGGATTCGGCAAGTATAAGGCAAAATACAAACACCAAGATATTCCTGCATAATTCGGATCGTGAAGTTGATTATGCAGCGGACTTTATCGGCAATGGTCGTCAGATCATCCAACTTAAACCGGCTACTGCCATCGTCTACAACTCCATCTGGGGAGCAGTAACGGTTAAGGTTCGTCCACCCCTATCCAAGGTATGGGATTTTAGTGCAGAGGATACCCAGCGATTACTAACCTCGGAAGCGACGCCGCTGGCGGTACTTTCATCTGACGCAAAACAGCTTCTGGCTGTTGTTCGGCAATATCATAACGAAGAGGGAAGCGGGCTAAATATATCCAATGCTGGCGAACTGCTTGGAGTGACCAGTAAACGCCAGCTTCAACAATTGGTGGGCGAATTGGAGCACAAAGGTTTTGTAAAAACTCGCAGGCTTAGGGAGCGTGGACAGCCAAGAATTATCGAACCAATTTTGTCCGGAGGAACGGACTAAATGGCGGACTTAACACGGACAGAATACGGACGAATAGGAAACCAAGGGAAATATATGCTAAACCATAAAACGCTAATTTGTTATTTTGGGGCAGGTTACAAAAATCTATTTGAGTGCTCGCTTTAAATAGTGTTAAATTTCAAGGGATTTTTGTATATGTCCGATAACTATGGCATGGTTGAGATATTTTTTTTAAGGAGTATTTACCATGCCAGCAAAATTGATTGAACAAA
>QNBT01000006.1 GCA_003644205.1 Planctomycetota bacterium
TGCGGTTTTCTTGTTGTTTTTCTTTTATCAGGCACATAAAAACTTTTTATCTATTGCCGCGATTCCACTCGGGGTTTTCGCCCTTCTGCTTGCCGGTTCCAGAGCAAGTGTTGCTATGCTTGTCTTATCAATCTTTTTGTATTATTGCAGCGGGATAAACTTTAAGAGATTTGCAAAAGGGGTTGTAATGGTTGTTTTGTTGGGAGTTGCATTGCTTATATTTGTACATTATATGGGTGTTCTTATCGGCTCTGAAAATGTTTACAGGTTTGAAGAAATCAGTAACTTTTTTCTTCATGGCCAGTTGCCGGGTAGTATGCAGGCAAGATTAGATACTCTAAGCTGGATGCCGAAAAGTATTTTAAACAATCCTCATATGGTCTTTGGGGTTTCACACAGCTATGCTTCAAGTAGTCAGTTCACCTCCCCGGACAATCAATATGTAGCTTGGTTGTTGCGATATGGAATAGTGGGTGTCTCGTTTATGATATTATGGGTTTTAGGGGTTTTTATATATCTTGTGAGCCTGAGAAAAAAGATGAAAAAATCAAGTGAGCCTGTTCTTTTTGTTTTGTCAAAAGGTATTTTGATATTCTGGTTCTGGATGATTGTTCATGGAATATCAGAAGATACTTTTTTCGGCAGTCGCCGGCGAGAGCTATTATTTTTCCTGATGGCGTTTATTATAAGTTGGATACACCGTGAGAAACCACAAGACAATAAAGGAACTGGAAGCTCTTTTTGCCACATTGCAGCAAAGCAAAGAACTGTTTGCTGTTAGCACCGGTCGATGGTCTCTCTGGCCGATTATAAAGGGCGGTCTGTTTGCCAAACTATGTTGGCGGATTGTTAAAAAACACCGGCGGCGAACGGTTTTTCAGCAGAAAACGGTGATTTTGCGTAAGGCAAAAGAATTTGCGTTGGGATGTTTCGAATGGCACTTCTGCTTGAAGAGTTTTAAGAACCAAAAGAAAGAACGGCCGGTGATTATGGCCTTTGCTCATTCAGGAGATAGGTATAAATCTGAAGACGGCAGATATAAACATTCATTTTACGATAACATTTACGAAAGCGGCACAAAAACATTTGATATGTTTATTGTCGAAAAAACGAATGGCAAGAAAAGATTGAAAAATACAGTAGGCCCCCGGCATCTGAGAGGTGAGTATTTCGATTTTTCCGGTTCTATAGGCGCACGATTTTTTAAGCCAAATCCACAAATACAGGATAAAATCGTACAGTTATCAGAGATAATCATAAGTCTGTTGGGCGGGTATCCCGATATACAATCGGTTGTTACAGATGAACTTGCTTCAGGCCTTGCGGCCCAGCGTCTTTATTACTTCAATCAAATGAAAAAAAGAGCAGATGCCGTTATCGAAAAGATTAGACCCAGCGTAATTCTGGTTACAGATTCACCGAGTTATTATGCTGTTATTGCCGCAGCCAAAGAAAAGAATATACCTGCCATTGAAATTCAGCATGGAGATTTCTCTCCAATTTATCCGCCGTTTTGCTGGCCGGCCTGGGCTAAAGATATAAAGAACAGACTACCTATACCGGATAAAATAATCACGTTCGGCAAATACTGGGGTGACAAGTTGGTTGAAGGTGGTTTCTGGACACCAGATGAAGTTGCGCCTTTGGGCAAGGCTCGACTGGATGAATTCAGACGAAAGAATCATGGCAACAACAGTAACGCCCGAAAGAGAAACAAATCGGATTCAATAAAATTACTATTTACTACCCAGGACACCACAAGAGAAAAAACAATACCTTTCTTCGAAAAGGTATTACAGATTGCATCGACTAAATCAATCCCTTTAATTCTTTATATTAAAGTTCACCAGTTTGAAGAAAACTATGTCCACTTATATAAAGTGCTGCAGAACAAATATCCGGACAAGTGTATTGTCTGCCATCCTAATAAGAAGTTGCTTTATGATTTGATGCTTGAGACGGATATCCACTTATCTGTTTATTCAACTTCTCTTTATGAATCCATTGCTATCGGTACACCGACGGGAGTTCTTGATTTCGACGGCAGAGAAGGGATAGTCGTATTACTAAGAAATAATAATGTTCGATTGTTCGCCTATCCGGAGGATTTGATCCAAGGTGTTCGAGAAGCAATGGATTGGTCGGACTGGTGGCAGGAATGGATTAAAAGCACAAAAAAAGCGAAAGACTATTTTTTTACGTCCGGTGCAATAGAGTCACATGTAAACTACTTAAATAATATTCTGTTATCCGAAAGTAGATTGTTATGAAAATTTTACTCACCGACGGAGGATTAAAACATACATTGGCCGCCTTACGATATCTGTCATTCAAAGGACACGAAGTTAGTGTGCTCGGCAATAATCGGGCTTGCTCTCGGTTTTCGAGATATGTTAATCGTTACATCTGCTACAATCCCCAAAGCAACTTCGGAATAGAACATTACTGTAGCGTTCTTTTGGAGGAAATCAGAAAACACAAATATGATTTACTGATACCCATAGGCTCTTGGTCTGTTGAATGCGTCTCAAAGTACGCAGAGCAAATCAATCATTACACCAAAACAATCGTAGCAGACAATAAAAAGATAAGAATGGCGCTAAATAAAAGACTGTCGCATGATTTTGTGGCAAGTATCGGTGTTCCAGTACCAACCACTTTTTTCCCTCAAAAAATCGAAGAAATAGAGTCGTTCTCAGCCAAAGTTAAATATCCTGTTGTTATAAAAGCTATCATGGAGACAGGCGGAAGTATTGTAGATTACGCCTATGACCAAAGTGATTTACAGAACAAGTACAACCTGATGTGCAGAGAAAACAGTTTTTCTACAGATAATCTTCCAATGCTTCAGGAATACATTGATGGCACCGGCTGGGGGTTCTTTGCTCTTTATCAAAATGGTGTTTGCAAGCAGGTTTTTATGCACCGTAGAATTCGTGAATTCCCTCCTTCAGGGGGTTTTAGTTGCTGTGCAGAAAGTGTTTTTAATGAAGAGTTGAAATACTATGGCCTTAAGATACTGGACCACTTGAAATGGCATGGAATAGTTATGGTGGAATTCCGAAGGCGAAGGGCAGATAATAAATTCTTTTTTTTGGAGTTGAATCCTAAATTTTGGGGCTCTCTGGAACTCGCATTGGCATCAGGTGCTAATTTCCCTGATCTAATTGCCAGGATAGCAGCCGGTGAGGAAAGTGGCTATTCAGAAACATACAATGTTGGCCTGCGATTCCACTGGCCTTTGGATGGAGATATAAAACACGCCTTCAAAAAACCTGCTCATGCAGGGAGTATCATCAGGGATTGTTTAAATCCAAGTGTCAAATCGAACATATACTTTGCTGACCCAATGCCTGTTATTATCCAATTTGCTCAAATGTTGGTGATGTTATTCAAATAAATGCCATAAAATATGAAGCTGTTATTCCATATTCATTCTTCGCATTCTTTTGATGCTGTAATGTCTGTAAGCTCAATACTACGCAAGTGCAGGAAGCTGGGGATTGATGGTGTGGTTATTTGCGATCATAATACTTTCGCTAATCAAAAAGAAATAACCGAATACGGACGCAAATTTGATGTGCTGACAATACCGGCAATCGAGTATGCTACAGAACTCGGTGATATTATTGGATTATTTGTTAACCGACAGATTAATTCCAGAGACATGGGAAGGATTATAGAATCCATAAAAGAACAAGATGGTCTGTCCGTACTTCCTCATCCCCTCAAAAATCATCATAAGTTGCCGCGTAAATTACTTGAGCAAATCGATATTATCGAAGTGTACAATTCACGATGTTCGGAAAAGCAAAACGAAAGTGCGCAATTATTAGCCGAAGACATTGGGAAACCGACTATAGCCGGCTCAGATGCACATTTCTTCTGGGAGTTACAAAATGCCATCGTAGAATTTGCTTATAATCCCTCCGGCAGAGAGCTCAATGGCAAAGATATGAAACAAATGTTTTTGCAGTCACCGGCAAACTACAGGTGCAGAGAAAGTTCGTTAGTCAATATATTTCTTTCTCAGTTGGTGAAAGCGGTAAAATTAAAAAATCCGAATCTTATTATAAGTCTTGTTATAAATCTCATCCTCGGCTTAAAACGCAAAGTATTCATGAAAACAGCTAAGCCCGAGTAAATATGAATATAGACCGATTTAGCGTACTTAATGGTTCTGTAGAACAGAAGCTGATGCCGGAAAACCGGTCAGCCGAAAACGGAACTCCTGATTTCGGCTTTAATCTATTCAACAAACTCGGCAAACTTTATACTCCGGTTTTGGACAAAGACGCCATGGTGAAACCGAACTGGCCCGATGGAAAAAAGTTTGCCCTCTGTCTGACCCATGATGTCGATTCGGTTTCTCAATATGCCTTGAGGCGTCCGTGGAATTCTATCGTCCTTGCTCTAAAAAACCTTGGTAAGCCTGAGTACAAAAAAAGGCTCATTAACAACTGTTATCATTACCTGAATAATTTTGCGCATAGGCTGACTTCCGATCCTTATCATCATTTTGAAAAGTGGCTGGACCTGGAGTCACAATTCGACGCACATTCAACGTTTTTCTTCTTTCCTGAAAAGACCGGGAAGAAACACTTTGCGGACTGCGGCTACTCTTACAATGAAAATATCAAATTTGCCGGCCAAAAATGTTCTGTTAAAGAACTTATGCAGGAGATTGACAGAAGGGGTTGGGAAATAGGACTGCATGCATCCTGTCGTTCTTTTGATGATGTTGATGAAATGAAATTCCAGAAGGAGCAAGTTGAAAAAGCAATCGGGTATGAAATCAAAAGTGTTCGCCAGCACTGTTTATACATGGATATCAAATCCACTCCTGTCGTGCAAAATGCTGCCGGATTGAAGTACGATTCTTCGTTGGGTTTTAATAGCAATATTGGCTTTAGATTCGGAACTTCTTATCCGTGGCACCTATATGATTCAGACAAAGAAAAACAACTGGAAATCCTGGAGATACCTTTAGCAATTATGGATTGTGCCCTATTAAGCCCCAACAGATGCCTCGCTCTTGACAAGGCTACCGCTGTTGAATACTGCAAACTTATTATAGATGAAGTGGAAAAGGTAAAAGGGGTTGTAACCCTTCTTTGGCATCCTGAGTATGTCTCCAGAGAAAGTTGGTTTCTTGTTTACAAAGAAGCTCTCCGTTACGCAAAGCAGAAGAACGCCTGGTTCGGTTCCGTTGGTGAGATTGGTGATTATTGGAACGGGGCCGGCATTGATACTTATGTTGAAAATAACACGAAAGCGCTTGAAGTATCACGATGAGAATCGTTCATCTCATAGCCTATATTCAGCCTAAGCTTGGGTATCAGGAATATTTCCTGGCCAAAGAGCATGCTCAAATGGGACATGATATAACTGTTGTTACCTCAGACAGGTATGCCCCTTTCCCGGATTATAACAATACTATATTCCCTCTTTTGGGCAAGCGAATAGTCGGAAGCGGTCGATATCAGTGTGACGGGTTTAAAATAATCAGACTGAAAACAGTTTTTGAAATAGGTTGTAAGGTTTGGCTGAAAGGTTTGCGGCCTGTCATACTTAAGTTAAGGCCGGATATAGTCATTTGCCATGGGATGACATGTTTTTATTCCAATCAAATAATAAGCCTGAAAAAAAAGATGGGCTTTAAATTAATATATGACGACCATAGCCTTCCGTGGGTGGCTAAAAGAGGTATTACAGGAAAACTGTTCTATTTTTTCTTTGATTTCGAAGAAATGTCGCTATGTGCCGACAAAATCATAGGCATTGCTGATGGGTGTGTTGATGTTATTGTTGAAAAATATAATATCCCGAGAGAACGCGTTGAGATGGTCCCCTTGGGTGCCGATACGGAACTATTTAAATTCGAAAAAAAATTACGTAGGGACTTCAGAGAAAAATATGATATCCGGGATGATGAAATTGTAATCGTATATACCGGCAGGATGAATCTGCCCAAGGCGCCGCATAACATTATCCTGGCTGTTAACAATCTAAGAAACTCTCTGAATAAAAAAGTAGTGCTGCTGTTTGTGGGAAACATGGAAGAAAGTTACAGGGATATATTCCGAATCCACGCGCAATCTGTTGAAAACTTTGCGAGGGTAATTGCAACTGGCATGGTAGAGAATACAGAACTTGTTCGGATATACTCGGCTTCTGATATTGGGGTCTGGCCAATGCAGGCAACCGCCTCCACCATTGAAGCTTTAAGTTGTAGCCTACCGGTCATCTGTGTGGATACTGTCAAGGAAAGATGTAAAAACCAAAATGGTATAGCCGTAAGAGAAGGTAATATGGAGGACTTAACAACTGCGATATTGAAACTTGTCAACAATGATGAACTTAGAATAGAAATGGGCAAAAGAAGCAGGCAACTGGTTGAAAAGGAACTGTCCTGGAAGATAATCGCGCAAAGATTCCTTGAAATGTAATAACAAAAGCCGGTCATCACAAAATCATCAGATTCATACACCCTTGAATTGGAGTACCTCATAGACGGTGTCAACGGGATAAAGGTCTCGGACAGCAGCCTGGACGCCTATGCTGAGGCAATGAAGAATATCTACTTTGATGATGGATATAGAAAGATGCTTTCTCACCAGGCCGGCGAGACTGCTAAACAACCGACCATGCACAAAATGGCCGAGAGGTTCAGGGCCGGAATACTTTATGCAGTCAACAACTAATCCGCTTTCTGTGGGAACGTGGCGCCCTGTGCAGGTAGATGTTGTAATTTGCTGTAACATTTACAGAAATATGAAAACGAAAGTTTTATTTATTTAGAGCATATAACAAAATCACACTCATCATTTCGAGCGAAGCCGAGAAATCTATTAAAACCAGTCCGCGACCTGTACTTCGTAGCTCACAGAGCGAAGTAGTAAGCGGTTCCTTCAATTTTATGTCAGGTTTTGATACAGGCTCTTAGAAAGGGATAAAGTGATACAACAAAATAATTTATGTGAGATATATACTAAGGAAAACATTCAATTTCCATTAGTTGATTCCAGTTACGATAACCAGGAAATTTTGAGTTGTATCGGTACTTTGCTCGGTGGTCAGTTAACTATGGGACATCAGGTAGCAAAGTTTGAGGCAGCTTTTTCTGAGTTTATCGGTTTGCCTTACAGTGTTATGGTAAATTCTGGTTCTTCCGCCAATTTACTTGTTTTTTCGGCAATTACCAATCCTCTGCGGGATAAGCATCTGCTGCGGGGGGATAAAGTGGCTATCCCAGCGGTATGCTGGTCGACATCTTTATGGCCTATTATTCAAACAGGCCTGATACCTGTTTTAATCGATGTTGATCCTGAGACACTTAATGTTTCGATAGAATGTCTTAAAGATGCGCTATCTCAACATGATATTAAAGCAATTATGATGGTTCATGTTTTAGGGAATTCTACAGAACTTGGCGAGTTGCTGGAATTGGCTAAAAACAATAAGCTTATTTTAATAGAAGATACATGCGAATCTCTTGGAAGCCGATATCTGGACAATTATCTTGGGAGTTTAGGGGATTTTGGAACCTTCAGCTTTTATTTTTCACATCATATAACTACGATTGAAGGTGGTATGGTCATTGCCAAAACTCAAGAGGACATGGATCTTTTGCGGTGTTTACGCACTCATGGATGGAGTAGAGAACAAAGCAATAGACAAGATTTGGAACAAACCTACAACCATATTGACCCAAGATTTTTATTTATAAACATGGGTTACAATCTTCGTCCAATGGAAATTCAGGCAGCTTTTGGCCTGGAACAAATCAATCGCCTTGGCCATATGAATAAACATCGTCGTGAAAACGCAAACAAATTACGAAAAGCATTTTCCGAACATCCTTTGTGGAAACACCAGCTTTATTTTCCGAAGGCAACAAAGGATTTAGATCCCTGCTGGTTCGGGTTTCCTTTTCTGGTAGATGAAAACATAAATTGTAAAAGATTCGCACATGAATTATTGAACTGTGGCATTGATACACGTCCTATTATTTCAGGTAATATGGCCTTGCAGCCTGCCATCAAACATTTCAATGTGGATTTAAGTATGGCGCCGTTTGCAGGAGCTCAGGAAATTCATGACCGGGGATTTTTTATTGGATGCCACGCAAAACCACTAAAACAAGCAAGGGTTGATAAGTTGGCAACAATCGTACTTCAATGTATAGAAGAGTTGAGTTGATGGAACGGTATCAATTATTTAAGCAGCCTTCTTTTATACCTGTTTTCGAAAATTATGATGACTTTAGAGGGTGTTGTGTCGGCATAACAGGTCATAAGGGTGTTCTGGGGACGATTCTATATAAACGAATGCTTGAAAATGGTGTCCGGATTGAAACATATAGTAGTGATATAACAGACGCAATGTCTCTGGAGAATTGGTTTGATAGAAACAACTTTGAGTATTTCTTTCATTTTGCTGCCGTTGTGCCGGTAGATATTGTAGAAGGTGATGCACTTACAGCCTATGAAACAAATGCGATAGGGACATATAATATCTGTAAGCAAATCATAAAAAGCCAGAGAAACTGTTGGCTCTTTTTAGCTTCGTCAAGTCACGTATACGAAACATCCGATGCCAGGCGACCACAGGTTTTATCTGTTGGTAGTATAAAAAAACCCGGCAATTTTTATGGAGCGAGCAAACTGGCGGCTGAACAAATCGCCGGACCTTTGTTGAAACACTACAACATACCTAACTGTATAGGAAGGATATTCAGCTTTTCAAGCGTTTTGCAAAAAGAACCTTATTTAGTTCCCACCATTATGCGCAAAATCAAGAACATTCCGGATGGTGGCACTTTAGAAATTATTAATCCAGATTCAGTAAGAGATATCATTGACGCCGAAACAGTTATCGATTGTGTTCTGCATTTAGCACAAAACCGGTTTAGAGGCACTATAAATATTGCCTCTGGTCAAGCAATGAGCATCGCGGATATTACTCGCCATATTGCCAAAGTGATGAAAAGAAACATTAAGATACGGGGGATAAATAAAAGCAAGCCGAATTCTTTGATTGCTGACGTTAGTGAATTAAAAAAAACTTTTTCGAAATAGAGTTTTGCCCATGAAAACAGCATCTATTATTATACCAACATTCAACAGAGCTGATTTAGTACATCGTGCCGTCGAAAGCGCTATTAACCAAACTTACCCTTGCGAGATAATACTTTGTGATCATGGAAGCACCGACAACACACCGGAAGTAGCTGCGCATTATAAAGATAAAATCCGCTATGTTCGAAGGGAAGAAGACAGGGGGCCTATAGTGTGCTGGAGGGACGGCCTTGAACAGTCAACCGGAGAAATTATACACTTTACATATGACGATGACTGGCTCGAACCAACGTTTATGGAAAAGACAATCGCAAAGTTAGATGATGACATAGGCTTTGTTTATACCAATGTTAATATGTGCTGTCAAAATAGAAACATAACTTCGATTCTATACAGGCGTCCTTCCGGTATTGGCCGAATGAAGGATATCGCGAAGTATTTGATACAGGCTCCTCTCACAATTAGCCCGGGTTGCGCGATATTCAGAAGAAAGGATGCTTTGAAGAATTTATTACTGCAAATTCCCAATTCCAAGGGTATATATGGAAAGGATTCCGGTGTTGGCGAGGACCTTCTACTTTTCTTGTTGACTTCACTTGATTACCCTAAATACGTTTATATAAAAGAACCGTTGGCCTGTTTTTTGTACCATTCCGGTAGTATTACAGCCGGGGCCCGTCTTACCGGTAACAGGCGGGACCTCGTGGACTCATATACAAATGCAAAATTGTACTACTTTAGTCTTCCAGGAAGTATCTCTCCACCAACAAGTCTGCAAAACTTATTATTTACTATCAAAAGATGGACGCTCTTATTTTTGACAAGAGTTTTTCAGCTTCTTAAAAAAATAAAAACTGTGATTTACAAAGGAAAAGAGAGAGCTTGAAAAATGGACCGCTTAAAAATTCTCGTCTCGGCTTATGCCTGTAGTCCTTATCAGGGTTCTGAACCCGGCATGGGCTGGGGATGGATTAAGGAAATAAGCCGCTATCACGACCTCTGGGTTATATGTGAAGAAAGTGAATCCAGAATCGACGTCGAGGCCGAATTAGAGAAGAATCCACAAATGCGTGATAGAGTTAAATTCTTCTACATCCGCATCGTACGTAGCAGGATTTTGGGAAGCTACTCTTTGCCTTCCTTTTACATTTACTATAAGAACTGGCAGAAGAAGGTCTATAAATTAGCCTGCTCATTGCACGAGCAAATCGGTTTCGACCTGCTGCATCAATTAAACATGATCGGTTACCGCGAGCCGGGTTATCTGTGGAAGTTGCCTGTGCCGTTCGTATGGGGGCCGGTAGGCGGCACTGCCGATGTTCCGCTCCGTTTTGCTTCGGTTTTAGGCCCCAGCCAGTTTTTATATCATTTTGCCAGAAATACCGTCAATGCCTGGCAGTTAAGATACCACAATCGTGTAAAAGCTGCCCTTAACCATGCCGACGGTTTTGTAACGGCAACATCCGACGAACACAACGCTTTTCTGCGTATTACGGGCAAAGATAGTGTCGTAATAAGCTCAACAGCAATAGATACAGACGAAAACAGCTCCAAGCCTTCAGGCTCATACTATGAAACCGGTAATCCTTTGAAACTGGTCTATGCCGGAATCCATGTCTCCAGAAAGGCGATTCCTATTGCGCTCAGGGCGCTGGCGCTTGTGCCCTTAAAATATCGCTGGCACCTGGATATCCTTGGCACAGGCCCAATGACGTCATCGTGGAAGCACCTGGCAACACGGCTTGGGATTAACAAAAATTGTACCTGGCATGGGTGGCTGCCTCACAGAAGTGATGCTGTTTGCATAATGGAACGGGCGGACGCCCTTGTTTTTCCGAGCCTTCAGGAGGGCTTTCCTACGGTGGTTCTTGAAGCACTATCGAAAGGATTGGCCGTTATATGCTTTGACCATTGCGGAATGGCCGATGCGGTAAATAACAATTGCGGAATAAAAATTCCCGTTACTACCCCAAAGCAGGCAATACAAGGCTTTGCCGAAGCTGTTGAGCAATTAGCCGCTAACCCTGACGAGCTTAAACGCCTTTCGGCAGGGGCGCTGAAACGAGCGCAGGAATATTCCTGGCAAAACCGGGCCGGCAAGATGCTCAATGTTTACGAAAAGGCTCTCAGCAGGAGAAAAACTGCATCATAAAGACACGATTTAACAATAAAAACAAAGAGTTGTAGAATGATTTCCTGCAAATACTTTAATGACTCAAAATCAAGTTCTGTTCTTACCTTGTTATCGATTGTCATTATTGCTCTGGCGGTTTATTGGCCGGGATTAAACACAGCCTATTATGCAGATGATTATCAGTTTGTTTTTGATGAGCCTGCGTCCAAAATATTTTATTATTTTGCCCACCCGAATAAACTTAACGATTTTTACCGCCCCATCCAGGCCTCTTTCCTTGCGATAGTACAGACATTTTTCGGTCTTGAAACCTGGCCCATACATCTCACACAGCTTTCATTACACATTACTCTTGCCTTGCTGGTCTATATTGTAATCCTGGAGTTTGGTTTCTCCAGGCTCCATGCGGGCATTGGCGCTGTCTTTATGCTCATCTCGCAGACCAATGTCCACGCCGTCTTAAGCAATGACACGTTATCACAGGTAGGGGGAACATTTTTTGGGTCTTTATCCCTTTGGTTTTTATATCTTTTTTATAGATATCGCATCAAAAATCCCCCGGCCTCCTCTCCCGATATACCCTCCGGACGCAAGTACTACATCCTCAGTGTCGGCATGTTGATGTTGTCGTTGTTTTCTAAAGAGACCAGCGCTTCCTTTCCTCTTATGATAGGAGTGCTTGTTTTGGCGGTGAATCTGCGAGCCGGCATCAAAAAGTCGGCCTTCAAAAAGGGATTTGCTGAGCTGCTGCCTTTCATATTTGCAACCTGCATGTATTTGTGTGTATGGTTAATCGTTGTTGAATCATACCCGACTTCCGGTTCCGCCAATTACAACCTTAATCCCGGAGCTAATATCATTGTCAATATTGCGACGCTTCTATTTGCGCTCATTGTTCCGGTTTCCAGCGTCATGTTGTTTTCATTACTGAAGAGTGGACTGCTGTTGGCTTTAGGAGCGATTTGTATACTTACTCTAACGGTTGCTCTGCTTGTGTTATTTGGGCTTTGGCACACAAGCCGAAGGCTTATAGTGGTTCTGATAATGGTTTTTGCTTTGCTTGGTTTATTTCCGGTAGTCCTGATGAATCATGTAAGCGAACTCTATACTTACAACTCCCTGCCTTTTATGGCGGTCCTTTTTGGTATCGGACTGGGGAATATATTCCTGAAGGCGGGAACATATCGTTTTGGCCGTATATCCCTCTCGCTAATGCTTTGCTCATTGATAATATCTCACGCAGTGGCGGCGCATAGTAAGGCCCGGTTGATGGCCGATAATGGCTCGAGGCTCATGACCCTGGTGAAGCAAATCAGGCCGTATATGGACAATGCCCCACCCGATGGAACCATCTGGCTGAGAAAACCGACTACCACAGAAATAGAATATTCAATCTTTTGTATGCCCGGGTTCAAAGTAATGGCCTCAAGCCGCCGGCTTTGGCATCGAGCAGATGTGAGGTTTCATACAATCCCTCCCGAAGGGATATCTGATATTTCTCCGCCAAAGGATGCTCTTGTACTTACTCTTCATGGCGAAAAGGTTGTTGTCGAACGTTGAAACGCCTATGTTGGTCGTTCTAAAAAAGATTAACTATTTATAAAATGAGCTTGAGAAATGAAATTATACCGAAAACTTCATAACCTCGCTGCAAAAAGCCCCTTTCTTGTAAAAACCGCGCGGAACATAATCGGAAGCGACATCATAAATAACAGCCCGATATATCAATATATTGCGCTGCAAAGAGCACAAAAACTGCATCGTTCACGGCCTTTCGGCCTCAAGACACTTTGTATCGAAACAACCTTGGCATGCAATGCAAGGTGTATCATGTGTACCAGGAGAAGTTTCCCGCACAAAATAGGAACAATGTCTGATGCGGTATATCAAAAGACCTTGAATGAGGCAAAAGATATAGGCGTCAAAGAGCTGGGGTTGTCCGTTTATGGTGAGCCGTTGTTAGACCCGAAGTTTGTACAAAGGGCTACGCTTGCCGATAAGTTGGGCTTTCAATTCTATTTTTTCTCCAACGCGAGCTTGTTAACTGAATCATTGGCAAGACAATTGTTGCAGTTACCAGGATTTACCTCTGTTTATTTCTCTATTAATGGCTTTAGCAAAAAAACCTATGAGGAAATTATGGTAGGGCTTGACAGAGACAAGGTCTTTGCCAATGTCTTAAGGTTTCTCGAACTTATAAAAGAGTCGAATCGCAGGATAAAGGTAATAATAGACTGCGTTGTGTTTGAAAAGAATATACACGAAGTGAAAGATATTAAGCGTTTCTGGCATTCAAAGGAAGGTGTTGATACCGTGTATTTCCCTGTGATTAGAAACAGGGGTGGAACCCGGCTTGACATCGAAGCCGACAGCGATAAAGTCGAATTCAGCCCTCTGTCTAAAAAGAACAGGAAGCTGCACCCTTGTCGTTATTTATGGGAAGGCATCTTTGTATATTGGAACGGTGATGTCGGGGTGTGCTGTGAGGATAACGCCGCTCGACGAATTGTTGTCGGCAATATTGCAAATCAATCATTAGCTGATATCTGGAACGGCCCAAAAATGAACAGCCTGCGTAAGCTGCATCTTGACGGGAAAAGAGCTATGCATCCGGTGTGCGGCAAACAATGCAGTTACAATACAGCCTGGTTGTTCCAATCGGCTTAATCCGGCATAATGGCCTGATGTTCCGCCCCCCCCATGATGATAAAGGATATATATTAATCCTACAACGCTATTTAGATTTACTCGATAATGATAACCTTTTGTTACATAAAACGTTATGTTGATCATTTTAAATCCTAAATCCGAATATCTAAACACGAAACAAATTCGAATTACCGAAATTTCAAATGACAAAAATATTGGGTCTGTGCCGTCAGCAGAAATCCGACTTCTTGTTTTGAAAATTTGGATTTTGGGGATTCGATATTGTTTCGGATTTCGGGTTTCGTGCTTAGGATTTTAAGACCAAAACCATTTTTCCCACTGTTAAATGGTGTTGTAGGATTAATGGCTGCTACTGATTCGCATATCACCCGAAAAAACATTCTCGGCGTCGATTTTGACCTGATCGACTACGAAACCGTTTTAAGCACTATTCGTTCCTGGAAAAGAAAAGGCAGGCGTGAGTATATAAGCATTACTAATCCCCATAGCGTATTGATGTGTCATCGCGATAAACGAATGAATGAGGCTACAGCTAAAGCGGCGCTTACCCTGCCTGACGGTGTTGGGATTATTCTCGCTGCGAATTTGCTTGGATACGACAACTGTGGCCGGATCACCGGGCCTATGCTTATGCTGAAGTTGTGTGATTTGGGCCGCAAATACGGGCTTAGGCATTTCTTTTACGGTGGCAGTGCCGGAACCGCCGCCAGGCTCGCCGCCAAATTGACAAAAAAGTATCCAAAATTGCAGGTGGCGGGTGTTTGCTGTCCTCCATTCAGAACGCTCAGTGAACCCCAAGACTGCGAATTTATTGAAGAAATTAACAGCAGCAAACCGGATATTGTGTGGATCGGTCTCGGTGCTCCCAAACAGGAGATTTGGATGGCCGATCATCTCGGACGTGTTGATACAGCAGCTATGATCGGAGTAGGGGCAGCCTTTGATTTTCATTCGGGCAATACCAGGTGGGCCCCGGGCTGGATTCGTAACGCTGGCCTTGAATGGATATGGCGATTTGCTCATGAACCAAAAAGAATGTGGCGGCGAAATCTGGACAGTCCATTGTTCCTGGCCCGGGTAATACGGCAGCGATTTATGACACCTTCGGCCGTAATAAATAAAGGAAGATTGCAATGAAGATTCTCGTTACCGGCGGAGCCGGCTTTATCGGCAGCCATCTGATTGATTATCTCATCAGCCGGCAGCATTATGTTGTTTGTGTCGATGACCTGAGTATGGGCAGACTGGAACACATTCGACACCACTTACAAAACTCTCACTTCGAGTTTTTCGAGCTTGATATTCTGAATGGAGCTGAGTTAAACCAAGTATTCAGTAGCGGTAAATTTCAATGTGTCTTTCACATGGCTGCTAATTCTGACATCCCTGCCGGCGTCCAAAACATGAATCTGGATTTGCAGAAGACATTTTTGACGACACATTGTGTTTTGGAGTGCATGAAAAACAATGGTGTCAAAGACCTTGTTTTCGCGTCAAGTTCCGCGATATACGGTAAGTCTTACGAGCCGTTGGCTGAGGGCGACGGACCTCTTCGCCCTGTTTCCTTTTATGGTGCCGCTAAACTTGCCTCCGAAGCCTATATCAGTGCAGCCTGCGAGGTTCACGACCTCAGGGCCTGGATAATCCGTTTTCCAAATGTCGTCGGAGAAAGAGCAACACACGGAGTGGTCTTCGACTTCATCAACAAACTTCGACAAAATCCGGGTAGGCTGCTCATACTTGGGGATGGCAAACAACAGAAACCTTATCTGTATGTTAAAGACCTTATCGAATCAATACTTTTTGTCTGGAACAACTCAAGCGGGGACCTTAACTGCTTCAACATTGCTCCATCCGATTCTGTCACAGTGACGCAAATTGCAGAAATCGTAGTGGGGGAAATGGGTCTGGGAGATGTCGAGTTTTCCTATACAGGACAAGATAGAGGATGGCCCGGCGATGTGCCGAGATTCGAATATGATGTTGGAAAGATAAACGCCTTAGGCTGGAAGGCGCCGACAACTTCCGCCCAGGCGGTTAAAATTGCGGTAAAAGCCCAACTGAGGGAAATATCCTGTGCGACCACAAGCGGTAATAATTGCAGGTGGTAAAGGCTCAAGGCTCGGGCATTTGTCTGAAAATATCCCCAAGCCTATGGTAAGGATAGGCGACACTCCAATCCTTGAGTTCCAGATCAAACTGCTGAAAAGATACGGCATCAAGCACATTACATTGACAACCGGCTTCCTGTCCGAGGTAATAGAAAGTTATTTCGGTGATGGAAGCCGATTCGGCGTGAAAATCGATTACTTCAGAGAAGAAAAGCCGCTCGGTACGGCAGGGGGGATAAAAGAACTTGCCAAAAGGCTGAATTCGGATTTTATCGTTCTTTACGGCGATGTCATGATAAATATGGATTTGTCCGAACTGCTGAAGTTTCATAAGGCAAAAGACGCCGCTGCAACACTTGTCCTGCATCCCAACGACCATCCCTATGACAGTGATCTGGTGGAAATTGACGAGGACAAAAGAATCGTCCGATTCCACCCTAAGCCTCATCGGCCGGACCGATATTTCCGCAACCTTGTCAATGCCGGCGTCTATGTGCTCAGCCCGCAAATTATCGGGTACATTGAAGAAGGCATCTCCTCCGATTTCGGCAGGGACGTTTTTCCGAAAATAGTTGAGACTGAAAACCTCTACGGTTACACCACGCCCGAGTACATAAAGGATATGGGAACCCCCGAAAGGCTCAAACAGGTTACGAGCGACTATCTGACGGGTAGGACTGCAAGATTCACGCTCAAGAACAAAAGGCCTGCAATTTTCCTCGACAGAGACGGCGTAATAAATTATGAGCTTAACCTGCTTCATAAAGTCGCCGACTTTGCGCTCCTTCCACGGGCTGCTCAGGCTGTCAGAATGATAAATGCCTCAGATTTCCTCGCGGTCGTGATAACAAATCAGCCTGTTGTCGCCAGAGGCCTTTGCTCAATCAAACAGCTTGAGAAAATTCACAATAAGATGGATACTCTCCTTGGCGCAGAAGGGGCAAAACTGGACGCCGTATATTACTGCCCCCATCATCCTGATGCAGGCTACCCGGGCGAAAATCCAAAATACAAAATCCTATGCTCATGCCGCAAACCTGAAATTGGCTTGATTAAAAAAGCACAGGCCGAGCTTAATATCGACCTTCAAAGGTCCTTTTTCATCGGTGATTCAGCCAGAGATATTCTCTGTGGCAAAAATGCCGGCCTGACAACGGTCGGCGTTGCGACCGGCAACGGCTGTAAAGATGCCGACATAGCACCTGACTACTTTTTTAAAGATTTGCACGAAGCGGTCGATTTTATCATCAGTTGCGATGATTATTATTTCTTTCAGCAGACAAAACATGATAATTACGCGAACGCCATTTAGAATAAGTTTTGTGGGCGGCGGGTCCGACCTGCCGGATTTCTATCGTCATAACGCAGGTGCCGTCCTCAGTACCACCATCAATAAATTCATCTATATCAGCTCGCACAGATTCTTCGATGAAGACAAGCTCAGAATTAAATACTCGCAAACGGAAAACGTCAATAGCGTTGACAAAATAAAGCATCCGATTGTACGGGAAGTGCTGAAAAGGTTTAATGCAAAAGGGGCATTGGAGATCAGTTCAAACGCCGACGTCCCTGCCGGTACCGGCCTAAGCTCATCGTCTTCGTTTACTGTCGGCCTGCTTCATAACATGTACACCATACATGGAAAATTCGCTAACGCCGCTCAGCTTGCCGCCGACGCCTATGACATTGAAGTAGAGACTCTTAAAGAACCCATAGGAAAACAGGACCAGTATGCCGCCGCCTTTGGTGGCTTGAATATAATAAAATTTAATCCATCTGAAACCGTGAACATTGAGCCGGTCCATCTAACCAAAGAGATATACGATGGCTTACAGGATAGCCTGCTATTGTTCTACGCAGGTAACCCGAGAAAAGCTTCTGATATTCTCTCAGAGCAAAAAAGCAATATGCACTCTCCCAAAAAGGTCGATGTCCTCAAAAGGATGGTCGAGCTTGTCTGGAAACTGCGCCACGCCCTTTACGAAGGCCGGCTCGACGCGTTTGGAAAAATCCTGCATGAAAACTGGCTCCTGAAAAAGCAGTTGGCTTCCAAAATATCCAACGGCCACATCGATAGCATCTATCAGACCGCCGTCAAAAACGGAGCAGTGGGAGGTAAGCTCCTCGGCGCAGGCGGCGGCGGCTTTGTCCTGTTCTTTTGTGAGAAGAGCAAACAGGAAAAACTAAGGCGCGCGCTATCCGGACTCAAAGAACTGAAATTCAGGTTTGAAAGCGAAGGTTCCAAAGTGATTTATATCGGAGATGAATACTGATGAATCGTTACCTGCAAATAGACAATTATTTCAGTCTGGTCACACAGGCTCTCGACAAAATCGACCGCCACAGTATATCCGCTTTTGTGGATATGGTGCTGCGAACCTCCGGCAGTAAGGCCAATGTATATGTTTTTGGTAACGGTGGAAGCGGTGCGACCGCTTCACATATATGCGGCGACTTTGCGAAAGGCGTATCATACGGCTCGGACAGAAAGCTCAAAGCAATCTGCCTTAACGACAATACACCGGTCCTAACCGCTCTGGCAAATGACGTATCTTATGATGATATCTTTGTTGAGCAAATCAAAAACCTGCTCAAACCGGATGACCTTGTTGTAGGTATTTCGGGCAGCGGTAATTCAATAAACGTCGTAAAGGCCCTCGAATATGCCAACTCCATCGGCGCCGCAACCGTTGCATTCTGCGGCTTCTGTGGCGGTAAAATCAAACAAATTGCATCTCTTGCCGTTCATGCCGAGATTAACAACATGGAGATTGTCGAAGACCTGCACATGATTATCGCACATTGCGTCAAGAACATAATCATCACCGAATTCAAAGCCGGCACCCCTCATCACCACGCCGAACGTCAACTCTCTCTCGCTTCCATAAACAAAAACGCAGCGGCGCAAAAATAAACAAAAGCGCGGCGGCGCAAGCCGCCCGAATAAACAAAAATGCAACGGCGTACTCTCAGTTAATCCGAGCACACTCAGGTATCAATGGTATGAAGACCGTAAATGTCGTGCCACAGCCCACCTCGCTCGTTACCTCAATTCTCCCCCCATGCAATTCAACAAGTTCTTTGGAAATGGCTAATCCCAGACCTGGGCCCTGATACCCAGGACCCACATGTTTATCGCCCTGAACAAACCGGCCGAAGACCTTGCTTTTGTCCTCCATTGCGATACCCGGGCCGTTGTCTTCGACGGAAATACTAATTTCATCATCAAGCTCCCTTACCTGCACGGCTATCTTACCGCCGCAGTCCGGAACGAATTTGATGCCGTTATTTATGAGGTTGGCCAAAACCTGAACCATCCTGTCGCGGTCCGCATTAACAGACAGGTCGCCATCCGCCATCGAGACCGTCAATTCTATATTCTTCGCATCTGCCAACGGTCCCAGAAGTTCCACGACATCACTAACAAGCGACTGAATCCTGACTGGCTGCATCCTTAAATTTATTTTGCCCGCCTCAATCCGCGAGATGTCCAGAAAATCGCTGATAATCCTTGCGAGCCGGTCAATCTCTTTGTCGGCAACTTCAAGGTTCTTTAGCTGTTGGTCGTTCATCTTACCCGCCACACCGGCCTTTAGGTTTGAAATTATATTTTTGAAAATTGCCAGCGGTGTTCTCAACTCGTGCGACATGTTCACAACGAACTCAGTCTTCATCCGGTCCTGCTCCCTGAGTTTCTCCTCAGCCAGTTTGCGGTCGGTGATGTCCCTTGCGATGTGGACCGAGCCTGTAAGCTCACCTTTGTTGTCAAAGATTGGCGATGTGAATACTTCAATGTGCATCCCTAAGTGCGGCTCAAAGAAGTTAGCCGTGCATGGCTGTCGGGTTTCCAACGTCCTCTGGTGTGGACAGGTTGCGCATGGCTCGGACAATCCATGGAGCATCTCGTAGCACTTTTTACCAATGAGGTCGTTTGGCTCTACCTTGAGAAAGTCGGCGATGGCGCGGTTCGCCATGATAATTCGAAAGTTCATATCGTGGATTGTAACAAAGTCCGAAATGGAATCGAAGGTAGTTCGCCATTCGGCAGCCGCCTGGACCAGCTTTTTCTCGGCTATCTTGCGCTCTTCGATCTCCTGTTTAAGTTGCTCGTTCGTCTTACTTAGTTCCCTCGTACGTTTGATAACAGCATCTTCCAGGTCCTTCTGCTTGAGTTCTGTCTGCCGCCCAAGAGACCATTTCTCGGTCAACGCGCAGGCTAACTGCTGAACCTCCACGTTGTCAAACGGCTTTTTCAGAATCAACAACTGGTCGCTTTGTCCGAGTTTATCAATGATATCGCTCCACTGATAATCGGAATAAGCGGTGCAGATAACAACCTCAAGCTCGGGGTATTCGGCCCAGAGATGCTTAATTGTCTCTACGCCATCCCAACCAGGCGGCATCCGGACATCCACAAAGGCCATCGCGTATGGTTTGCCCTGGGCGAGGGCTTCTTTAACCTTCGCCAGCCCCTCGGCGCCCTGGAAAGCTGAGTCTATCTCAAATCCTTCACGCTCAGATGCCTTAGCAGCATCTCCGAGGATGGCGGCTTTGGCTTCATCGAGAGTGGCGGTTTTAGTGCCGCCGACTTCGAGAATTTCACGAAAATCCTTGTGGATAGACTCGTTGTCGTCAATCACCAGAATACGTCGGTTTTTCTGCTGTTTCTGCTTCATTGCAAAACCTTTGCCGGTTTGAACGGTAACTCTAATGTAAACGTTGCTCCTTTGCCCTCACCGTCGCTGCGGGCGCTCAGTGAGCCTCCCAATTCACGGGCGGCAAGTGCGCTGCTGTGAAGTCCGAATCCATGCCCATCCTTCTTGGTCGTAAAGCCATGATTGAATATCTTTGTTAAATTCTCTTGTGCTATTCCGACACCATTATCAATCACTTCTATTCGCATTTTATCGGGGCCGTGTGCATAGATTCGAACAACTAAAATTCTCTCACCTTTCACGTTTCTCGAAGACATAGCATACTTCGCATTGCTTATCAGGTTCACAAGGATCTGCAGCACCTTCTGTTTGTCAACACTGACAGGCCCAGGGTCGGCAAAATCGCGTATCAACCGGACTCCATGACGCTCCAAACCGGCGGAATTGATATGGATCGCATCTTCCACCAGTTTGGCAAGTGAAGTTGGCTCTTCAACGCTCGATACCTTGGCGTATGACTGCTGCATCTTGACTATTTCCTTGATGTGCTCGACGTTTTCAGTGAGCGAGCGGAACCTTTCGATGGTATCGGCCTGTTCTTCTGCCAGCGTCTTGCTTACCTCGATCAGAAACTCAGGTATGTGCTTGCCTCGCTGGTCTTGGGTGAGAAATGTTCCCAGGTCGTCAATGTTCTCTTTGATAATATCGACAACTTTTTTGAGGTTGGCCACTTCCGACTTAGCTACCTTTTCTCGTATCAGGGTGACGGACACATTTATGCTGTTCAGGACGTTGCCGACGTTGTGTAACACATCGGTTGCCACCTCCGCCATACCAGCATGCCTGGACGCATCGAGAAGCTTCTTATGGGTCTCTTCGAGTTCGGCGGTTCGCTGTCGGACTCGTTCTTCCAATTGCTCATTGGCCTCAATCAACGCCGCCTGATGATGCTGTATCTGTTCTAACATTTCGTTGAATGCCTCTACAAGCAGGCCTACCTCGTCTTCGCTCTCTTTTTGAACTCGTATGGAGAAGTCCTTCTGCTCCGAAATCCTTTTGGCGGCCTCAGCCAAATTCAGAATCGGCCCCGAAATGATTCCCTGAATCATCATTGACACAAAATAAGCCACCAAAGAGGCAAACAATATAATGGATATAATTATGGTGGTATCGCGTTTCAGCATTTCATACAGCGGTTCCAAATCCGACTGGAGACGAACCATCCCGATTGTTTCGCCGTCAAGAACAATGCTCTTGAAGATAGTCAGCGAGCCATCACCGAAGAAGTAGCCGTCTTTTTGATATGCTGCTATCTGATGTTCAGTAATAATGTCACTATCAGAACCGGCTCTGGTGTAATTTGCAAAGGACTCGCCGCCTTTGGTATGAACCTCAGCAAAAATAATAGAAGGCTGGGCATGGAGTCCCTTCAATGTCTCGGTTGCATCTTCGACATCTTCAAAAGCCACGGCCGCCTTGCAGTTTTCCGCCGTTATCTGCGCCAGTGTTGAAAGATTGCTTACCATCTCTTGGCGGAGTGTGACACGTTGCCACAGTAACAGTGCAGTACCTGCCAGCACCAGGGCCAGAATGCATGTGAGCATGATAATCAGATTCAGCTTGTACCTTATCGTCATGTTGCGCATGATTGTCATGAATTCTCCTCCTCATCCTCCTCCTTTTCGATTACCTTCTTTGCCAATCGAAGCAGCTTGGACCTGATTTTGAGTTGAGCGTTTTCGGCGGCAATAAGGTTAATTGCAAATTTCACCTTCTTCTGCTCGGTGGCGAATTCAATAATGCCGCCGGTTTTAAGAAAATCTTTGTTTTCGCCGATAGTCAGAACGTAGCTATCTTTGACAATATCGATGATTTCTTTGCAATACTCGCTTTCCGAGCCGCTGACAAACAGCACCTGACAAGCCTTCAATGCGTCGGCGTCCTTATATTTATATTTGGTTTTGCTGTCCTCTCTGTATTTGATGTTGTTTTTCTCAAATCCGCCGAAGTGTTTGATTACCACTTGTTTGTTCTTGATTTTCTTTTTCGTGACAGTCTCAAATGTGTTGCCGAAGGGATTTTCGCCGATTATACCGATAGTTATCGGTTCGTTGTTTTCGTCAGATTTTTGGTCTGCCTCAGCCCCGGCCGGCCCGGGCCATTCAATGAATTTGATGAAGTTATAGATAAAGGCGGCCTTGACCTGATACTCCCGCGTAGGCGCAGAATCATCACCGCCCCCTATCGCGTGACCTGCTAAGGCCCCAAGAAAAACCAAAATCATCAAAGTGTTAATTTTGTTTTTCATATCTAAGCAGTCAACTAACACCTTCATGTATTAGAAACGATATGATGCTGTAAAGATAAACGAACGTGACGGACCGGGTATGGGCGCATACCAACCCAGATAAGGTTCGACAAAATCGAAGTTTTCATTGAAAAGGTTATAAATCGAGAATGAAAGGTCCAGACCCTTTGTGTCAAAAGCGTTCCGCTTAAGAAGAGATATATTCGTAAGGATTGACGAACCGAGTTTCTCGTAACCGTAATCTGAACCATAGCTGGTTACGGCGTATTTCGGGCTGTAGTAAATAACGGTTGGTGTAATAAATAAATCTTTGGCCGGATTCACGCTGGCATATAAAGATACCTTATGAGCTGGAAAACCGAGCAGCAAATCTTTTTCGTTGGGAATAGTGTATTCGTCAACCTTGTTGTCGGCTGCTTCGTACCATGAATAAGTCAGCCCGACATCGTAAATATCCTTCTTGTAGTTGGCAGCCAGTTCGATACCACGACTGCCCGTCCGCTTAAAATTCGTGTAGTTACTCGACCCACTATAAGAATAGACAATCGGATCCTGCACTTCCACGTCAAAGGCATTGGCGGTTACGGATAAACTGTCCGAAACCTTTGCGCCCACCTCCAACTCGTAAATAGTGGTGTGCTCCGGCTTTATGTCCTCATTATATCCGATATTCATAACACTCGCAGCCCTGTATGACTGACTGTAAAGCAGCTTGACATGATAGTTGCCGAAAACGTTTGTCAAAGCGAATCGTGGGACAAGTTTATACCCACAGTAGCTGTGTTCAACATATCTTGCTCCCATGGTCAGGTTACCGAAAGGGGTCTTAAAGAATCCTTCTCCGTACAAAGCGCTATTATCGTACGAAACTTTGTCGATATATCCGACACCTGTTTCGTCCTTGCCCTTTATCTCGTCATAAGCTCCACCAATAACGATATTGTGTCCGCCATCAAGGTCCCAGGACAGATAAA
>QNBT01000007.1 GCA_003644205.1 Planctomycetota bacterium
CTCGATGTCGGTGGCCGGATTCTCTTAGTCAGTCAATTCACCCTCTATGGTGACTGCCGTAAGGGCCGTCGGCCGGGATTCGATCTGGCAAGCGAACCCGAAACGGCCCAGAGACTCTATGAAAAGACAATCGAGGCCATCCGCCAAAAAGGCATCTCTGTTGAGACCGGTGTCTTTGCCGCCCACATGGATGTAACCAGCATCAACAATGGCCCTGTAACATTTCTATTAGACAGCAATAAGCTGTTTTGACAAATACATAGCCCTGTGGTGGCGATTAACCACTCTTTAACTGAAAGTCCCGTCTTGTCCGAATTGGCCATCTACACCTACTTCAGGTCGGGCATCTGAGACGCAACCGCGTCATGATCTCTATGTACTCACGTACATTAACCCACTGTGGATGTTTTGCCACCATAGAAATCGACTCATCGACACCAGTTGAGCCTTTCAAGGCTTTATTTACATTTTCTTCTTACAGAGGCTTGTCGTACTCTTCAGCTTGCTCGCCTGCACCGGGAAAGCTGTTCACATCCCGCAGGCAAGAGCGATAGTGCCCATAAAAATTTTTTTCATTTTTTTCATTTTTTTTCATTTTTTATGTTTACAGCGGCGGGCCGGGTTGTATATACTCGCGATTTAGTAGATACGGTAAGGATAGGGAATCCCTATATTTACTTAACGAATTCGACTTTTGCGGTTGTCCGAAGAGTTGCTTACGGGCGGTTGTCGGGCATAAAGTGGTAGTGTTTTTGTTACTAATTGCTGCTGTAGCTCAGTTGGTAGAGCGCGTCCTTGGTAAGGACGAGGTCATGGGTCCGAGTCCCATCAGCAGCTAAATGACGTTTTTAGGTTGGCCCCTGGCCGGTTTGGGGTGGACAGTTTAATCTTAAAGATAAATCAGGTATTATGTTAACTCCTTAAATTGTCGGTTAAAGCGGCAGAAAACGAAAGGCAATAATGCTAAGGGAGGTTATTGACAAATGGCTAAGGCTGTATTTGAGCGTACAAAACCACACGTGAACATTGGGACAATCGGTCACATTGACCACGGCAAGACGACATTGACGGCGGCGATAACGATGCGTTTGGCGCATAAGGCGGGCGGCGGCAACATCAAGGAATTTGACGACATAGACAACGCGCCGGAAGAAAAGGAGCGCGGCATCACTATTAACACGGCGCACGTAGAGTACGAGACGCCGAACCGTCATTACGCCCACGTTGACTGCCCGGGGCACGCTGACTACGTCAAGAACATGATTACGGGGGCGGCCCAGATGGACGGAGCCGTATTGGTGGTGGCGGCCAGTGACGGACCGATGCCGCAGACGCGCGAGCACATTCTGTTGGCTCGTCAGGTGAATGTTCCGAAGATCATCGTTTTCCTTAACAAAATTGACCAGGTTGACGACCCGGAATTGTTAGAGCTGGTTGAGATGGAACTGCGGGAGCTTCTGGACAAGTATGAATTTCCAGGCGATGAGATTCCGATTATCAGAGGTTCGGCTCTCGCGGCGATGAACTCCGAAGGCAAGGACGACGAGGCCTGCAAGTGCATTGACGAGCTGATGGAGGCGGTGGATAGTTACATCCCTGTGCCTGAGCGTGATGTTGACAAGCCCTTCCTTATGCCGGTGGAGGATGTATTCAGCATTAAGGGTCGCGGCACTGTCGGTACAGGGCGTATTGAGCGCGGCAAGGTGGTCGTAGGCGATGCGGTAGAGGTAGTGGGCCTAAGTGACGAGGTTCGCAAAACAACCGTCACCGGGGTCGAGATGTTCAATAAGACGCTAAATGAAGGTCAAGCGGGCGATAACGTTGGTATTCTGCTTCGAGGAGTGGAAAAGAAGGACCTTGAGCGTGGTCAGGTTGTGTCCAAGCCGGGTTCGATTACACCTCACACGAAGTTCAACGCGGAAGTTTACGTTTTGGCCAAAGAGGAAGGCGGTCGCCACACGCCGTTTTTTGCCGGCTACAGGCCTCAGTTTTTCTTCCGGACTACGGACGTGACAGGCACGGTTATTGACATTAAAAGCCGTGAAGGCAAGTCCGTGGAGATGTGTATGCCGGGAGACAACATCGGGATGGTCGTTGAGATCATATCGAAGATAGCGATGGAAGAAGGACTGCGTTTTGCGATTCGTGAAGGCGGCAGGACTGTCGGTGCCGGTGTAGTAACCAGTATTATTGAATAAAGTCGATTGTCCCAGAGAGGCGCTTTGGCGGTATTTGCGGCATCTTTCTGTACCCTTTTTGTGGGCCTTTGAGGGCAGTTGAGGTGCATTGTGGATTTTGTGAGAGTTGGTCATGGCCAAGTCCAAGAAGCAAGAACATGTGTGGCTTGAATGCAAGGAGTGCGGTGATCGCAATTACCGGACGGAAGTAAATGTTCAGGGAGGGACGCCGAAGTTGGAGTTGAAGAAGTTTTGCAAGAGGCAGCGCAAGCGTACTGTACACAAGATAAGGCGAAAGTAAGAAAGTAATGGGTTTAGGCCAGTAGCTCAATTGGCAGAGCGACGGTCTCCAAAACCGTAGGTTGGGGGTTCGATTCCCTCCTGGCCTGTAAGCGGTTGTTTTTCGGTAGCGGTTGCGAATGCATAATTTGTACAGGGGTAGTCGGCTGTATGGCATTGTTTAAGATTTACAAGCGGGGGCAGGGGTACTATACGCGGCTCTGGAGCGGATTGGTGACATTTGCAATTGCAGCGAGCGGGTGTTATGTGCTTTGGCGTAAGCTGGCGGTTATTACTAATCTGTGGGTAAAGACGCTTGTCCCCGTGGGTTTGTGTGTCGTGTTCGGCCTGGTGATATTCTGGCTGATGAACAAGCCCGCCACGGCTGACTTCATGATATCTGCAGAGGGTGAGATTAAGAAGGTAAGCTGGTCGAGCAGGCGGGAGATTGCCGTTTCAACACTGATTGTAATTTTCGTTGTTTTTCTTATGGCGATTATGCTCTTCGCAGCGGATATGGCTTTCAAGTCTCTGTTTATGTATGTGATAGGGATTTGACCGATGGCAGTCGAGGGAGGTAGCAAATTAGCGATGCAGTGGTACGTATTACGAGTTGCTTCAAATAAAGAAGAGCAGGTCAGAGAGGCTCTGAGCCGGAAGATGGAGGTAGAGGGCATAGAGAGCGTTGGCAGGATAGTGGTGCCTGTTGAGCAGGTTAAGCGTGTTCGCGCCGGCAAACAGCGGGTGCACAAGCGCAAGCTTTATCCGGGGTATGTTTTCATGGAAATGGAGCCGCAGGAAGATGGACGCATACCCGACAAAGCATGGTTTGTGATTAAGGAAACTATAGGGGCCGGTGACTTTATCGGTACGGACGGCATTCCGACTCCGATGCGCGATACAGATGTGGCGAAGATGCTGAAAGAGGCGGAAGGACCCGAGGATACACCGAGCATCAAGGTTGAATTCGAGAAGGGCGATATGATTAAGATTCGCGACGGTGCGTTTGAGAACTTCGAGGGTACGGTTGATTCAATTGATAGCGAGCGAGGAGTGGTTCGGGTGATAGTTACGATATTCGGCCGGAGTACTCCTTTGGATATAGAGTACTGGCAGATAGAGAAAGTGTAATTAGTCGTTAGTGTTTAGTGAATAGTATTTAGTTTGAGGATAGGCAGTAGTTAATGGCGAAGAAAGCCGTAACGAAGATAAAGTTGCAGGCGCCAGGCGGTCAGGCAACGCCGGCTCCTCCTATTGGGCCTGCATTGGGTCAGAACGGTGTCAACATCGGCCAGTTTGTCTCGCAGTTCAACGAGAGGACAAAAGATATGAACGGCATAACGGTTCCGGTTGAGATATCAGTTTATGCCGACAAGAGTTTTGATTTTATAGTTAAGAGTCCTCCTGCGGCGGTATTGCTGAAACAGGAAGCCCAGATTGCGAAGGGAAGCGGTGTTCCCAACAAGGAGAAGGCCGGCAAGGTTACAAAGGCTCAGATTCGCAAGATAGCCGAGACGAAATTCAAGGATTTGAACGCTTACAGCCTTCAGCAGGCTGATAAGATTATAGAAGGTACTGCCCGGAGCATGGGAATTGAAGTGGCAGAATAGGTCAGAGGTCAGAAGTCAGAAAACAGAAGCCCACCGGCGCAAGCCGGTGGACATCGCTGTGCTAAACAGAGATGAGAGATTGTAGTTGGGTAGGCGCCCGGTTTTGGCGTTGGCAGTGAACAGGTGCGGACCACGACATATAGTGGGAGTGAAGTAAGGTTTTATTCGGCCAAAGCGTTATGAGATTCAGAAGCAAGAGATATAAGAGCGACTTAGAAAAGTCGCCCGAGGAGCAATTAAGCATCGGTGAAGGTGTGAAGAAGATAAAGTCGTTCGCCTCGACGAAGTTCGATCAGAGCGTAGAGTGTGTTATGCATCTTGGCATTGACCCTAAGCAGGCGGACCAGATAATTAGAGGTGCGCTGAGTCTTCCGCACGGTATCGGCAAGAGTCGGAAGGTGATAGCGTTTTGTGAGGATTCGGATGTTGCCGCCGCCAGGGAAGCCGGTGCTATTGAGGCCGGGTGCGAAGAGCTGGTCGAGAAGATACAGGGCGGCTGGATGGATTTTGACGTTGCGATAGCATCGCCGAAGGTAATGGGCAAGGTAGGCAAATTAGGCAGAGTGCTTGGTCCACAGGGCAAGATGCCGTCTCCTAAAAACGGGACGGTTACTGCCCAGGTTGCGCAGGCGGTGAAGGATTTCGCTGCGGGTAAGGTTGAGTTCAGGAACGACTCCGGCGGCAACGTTCATGCCGTCGTTGGCAAGGTGAGCTTTGACGAAGGTAAGCTCGTGGATAATATCGAGGCGTTTATATCGCATATAAAGAAGATGAAGCCCTCCGTGGCGAAGGGTACATACATCAAGAAGGTTTGTATCAGTGCGACAATGAGTCCTTCTATTATGGTGGAGGTTTCATAGTATGAGCAAGTATGTAAAAGGATTGCTTCAAAAGGAGCTGGAAGCCAGGTTTTCAGATGTTGGGGATTTTCTTGTTATAGAGACCAAGGGCGTCAACGGCAATGAGAATAATGAAATGAGAGGTGCGCTTAAATCTAAAGATATCAAGTTGACGGTGGTCAAAAACGCATTGATGCGCAGGGCTTTGGACAATTTGGGCATGTCGGCGGCTGTGAGTCTTTTTTCGGACGGGCCCTGCACAGTAGTATCCGGCGGTGACAGTATCGTTGATGCGGCCAAAGAGATAACAGACTGGGGCAAGAAGATTAGCGCGGTCAAATTCAAAGGCGCGTTTGTTGACGGAGATGTAATAGATGCTGATGGGGCGAAGGCTTTGGCGAAGATGCCCAACAGGGCCCAGCTTCAGGGTACGGTCGTTATGTTGGCCGCCTCTTGCGGCGCAAACGTGGCCGGTGCGATTGCCTCCGGCGGCGGGAGCATCGCGGGCTGTATCAGCTCTGTTGTGGAAAAGCTCGAGAAGGAAGCGGCGTAAATCAGTTTTGAGTTGTGAGTTGTTAGTTTTGAGTTTTTTCAAATTGTTCTGTGGCTGTCCCGTGAATGGGTTAAATGAGACGGCGTAGTTTCAGCTACCGCAGGGCGCGATAAGCTATACAAGGAGTTTTGAAATGGCGGAAGAAGCAGTTGAAACGAAAACCGAGCCGAAGGAAGAGGCCAAGACTGAAGCGAAGAAATGGAGTAAAGAGGTTAAGACACTCGGCGACAAGATTGTGAAACTGACACTGATGCAGGCAAAGGAGCTTGTAGATTATTTGAAGGCCGAGCATGGTATTGAGCCTGCAAGTGCAGGTGCCGTAATGGTTGCCGGGCCAGGCGGGGCCGGAGGCGAGGCCGCTGTGGAAGAGGAAAAAACCAGCTTTGATGTGATTTTGAAGGAGATCGGAGACAAGAAGATTCAGGTCATAAAGGAAGTTCGCGCGTTGACGGGTTTGGGCCTGAAAGAAGCCAAAGCGGTGGTGGATGCGGTACCAAAGGCGGTCAAGGAAGGTGTAAGCAAGGAAGAAGCCGAGGAAGCGAGAGGTCAGCTTGAAGCGGCCGGTGCAGTTGTAGAGGTCTCGTAGTTGCTGATGCAGGTGGGCGTTGATTATGTAGATTAAATGACCAAAGTGGAGTGATTGAATGAAATCACAAGCTGTTCGCAATTTTGGAAAGATAGGTGATGCTGTTGATGTGCCGGATCTTATTGAGATACAGTTGAAAAGCTACAATCGGTTCCTGCAGCTAAACGTACTGCCCGAGAAGCGCAGGAATATCGGCCTTGAGGCACTGTTTCGTGAGATATTTCCGATTGTAAGTTATGACAAAACGATGCAACTGGAGTTTTTGGGCTATGAGCTTGAAAAGCCCCGGTACACGGTGCAGCAGTGCAGGGAGCTTCGGCTGACATACGGGTATCCTCTTAAGATTCGGTGTGTCCTTAAACGCAAGGAGGCGGACGATATAGCCGAGCAGGCGATATATCTGGGTGAGATGCCGGTTATGATCGGGGGCGGTGAGTTTATTATCAACGGTGCCGAGCGCGTCATAGTGAATCAGCTACACCGCAGCCCCGGCGTGGATTTTGTTATCGACAGCCGGGACGGAGACCGCATTTTGCACGGTAGCAGGATTATTCCTGAGCGTGGTAGTTGGATAGAGATAGCCGTTACAAAGCAGGACGTACTCATAGTTCGGATAGACCAGTCGAGCAAGATTCCAGCGACTATTTTTCTGCGCGCGATGAGTGAAGAGTACAGCAAGACGGAAGACATATTGCGTTTGTTCTATGAGACCAAGACGGTCAAAACCGGCAAACTTGACCCTTCGATGTGGGCGGTTGGGCCTATTGTCGATATCGAAACTGGTGAGGTTATCGTTGAAGCCGGGACGCAATTGGGGGACAGGGTTGGGAAGGTACAGGACAGTAAGCTCGGCAGTGTTGAAGTTATCGCAAAGGTTGCAGACCAGCTCATCCTGAACACTTTGGCCGAGGACGACTGCGAGAGTCATGAAGATGCTCTGTTGAAGATTTATCTGCGACTCAGGCCGGGCAATCCCGCTCAACTTGAGAAGGCACGGACACTGTTTAAGGAAAAGTTCTACGACACGAACCGTTATCGCCTGGGGAAGGTGGGCAGATTCAGGCTGAATCGCAAGTTCGGTGGTGATACTGATGAGAACGAGATGTCGCTTCGCGGGGAGGATTTTTTGAATACGATGCGGTATATCGTTGGGCTGCGCAACAATGAAGGGACTACCGATGACATTGACCACCTGGGCAATCGACGGCTTCGGACGATAGATGAGCTGGCGGCCGGTGAGATTCGCAAGGGACTGCTCAAGCTTCGGCGGACTGTGCAGGAGCGGATGAGTATGAAGGGTCCTGATGATGTAGGCCGTATTGCCGACCTTGTTAATTCCAAGAGCGTCTCATCAAGTATCGAGTATTTCTTTGGTCGTGGAGAACTGAGCCAGGTGGTTGACCAGACCAACGCATTGAGCCAGTTAACACATGAGAGGCGCTTGAGTGCTCTTGGTCCCGGTGGTCTGAATCGCAAGCGTGCCGGCTTTGAGGTTCGTGATGTTCATATCAGTCACTATGGCAGGGTGTGTCCGATTGAGACACCGGAGGGCACCAATATTGGGCTTATCGTTTCACTGGCGATATTTGCGAAGGTTGACGAATATGGGTTCCTGGTCACACCATATCGGAAAGTCAAAAAAGGAAAGATTACCGAGGAGGTTGAATATCTGCGAGCGGACCAGGAGATGAAGGCGGTATTTACACCACCGAGCATGATCGAAGCAGATAAGGTGAGTTTGAAAAAGGGTATGGTTCTTGCGCGGGAAAAGGGAGATTTGACCCAGATTGACAGCAGTCAAGTGGGTTACGTTGATATATCTCCGAAGCAGACGGTGGGGGTATCGGCTTCTCTTATTCCGTTTTTGGAGCATGATGACGCCAACCGGGCGCTGATGGGCTCGAACATGCAGCGTCAGGCCGTGCCGCTGTTGAATACGGAGGCGCCGTTGGTGGGCACGGGCATGGAAATCGCGGTGGCTCAAAATTCGAGCATGGTCGTTAAGGCCCGGAGCAGCGGCGTTGTTACGGCGGTTGACGGCGGCAGGATAGTGATTGACAACACAGACGAATACGAACTTGCGAAGTTTACAGGTCTGAATGAGCGAACATGTCTAAACCAAAAACCACTGGTTGAACCGGGTGAAAGGGTTAAAAGAGGACAGATAATCGCAGACGGCGGCGGCACCAACAACGGTGTCCTGGCTCTGGGAAGGAATATTCTGGCCGCCTTTGTTCCGTTCGACGGATTCAACTTTGAGGATGCGATACTCATCAGTGAGAGGCTGGTGAAGGACGATGTATTCACAAGCATCCACATAGACGAGTTCAGCGTCGAGGTTCGCGAGACAAAACTCGGGCGCGAGGAATTTACCCGCGATATTCCGAATGTTAGCGAGAAGGCTTTAAGAAATCTTGACGAAGGCGGAGTAGTTCGCGAGGGCACTCGTGTTTCAACGGGAGATATTCTTGTTGGGAAGGTCTCGCCGAAGAGCAAGACGGAACTGACGCCGGAAGAAAAGCTGTTACATGCGATATTTGGCAGAGCAGGTGAGGATGTCAAGAATGATTCGCTTGAGGTTATGAGCGGTTATGAGGGGATTGTGATACGGACACGGCGTTTCACACGTCGCGGCGCTGGTGGAGATGAGCAGCGAAAGGCACAGAAAGACGAATTACGCCGCTATGAAGCCGGGATGGTAGCGAAAGAATGCACTATTTTCAAGCAGATGATGGCTGAGATTCACGATAAGCTTAAGATAGACGTTGTTGACCCGTCAACACGCCAGAAAGTTGGTGTGAGCGCCGATAACGACGTGATTTACGAACAGATTGAGAACTTTGATATTAGTTGGGTCAAGCCTGCGAAGCTTCACGCCGACGCACAGAAGATTGTGGACAAGTATTGGCCGAGGCTGACTGACCTGCACGAAGAAAAGAAGCATCAACTTGAGCGATTGAAGCACGGTGACGAACTTCCCAGTGGAGTTCTTGAGATGGTGAAGGTTTATATTGCCACAAAGCGGACGCTCTCGGTAGGAGATAAGATGGCGGGCCGTCACGGTAATAAAGGTGTCATCGCAAAAATTATGCCTGAAGAGGACATGCCGTTTCTCGAAGACGGCACACCGGTCGATATATGCCTGAACCCTCTTGGCGTTCCGAGTCGAATGAATGTAGGTCAGATACTTGAGACGCATCTTGGGTGGGCGATGAAGGTTCTCGGATTAAACTGTATAACGCCTGTGTTTGACGGTGCGAGCGAGGATGAGATTCGCCAGGTTATTGCCGAGGCGAACGAGCATGTAAGGCGCCGGATAGCCGAGCTTGATAGCAAAAAAGAAGTTCCCCCTGCCGATGAGTTGTTTGTTCAAATACCGGATGACATGAAGACAAGGCTTTACGACGGCCGGACGGGCGAGCCTTTTGAGCAGAAGGCCACAATCGGCCATATTTATATGATGAAGCTTCATCATCTTGTGGACGACAAGATTCACGCACGGGCAACGGGTCCTTACAGCCTGATTACTCAACAGCCGCTCGGCGGCAAAGCGAGGACGGGTGGACAGCGTTTCGGTGAAATGGAAGTCTGGGCGCTGGAGGCATACGGGGCGGCTTACACGCTGCAGGAGCTGCTGACGGTCAAGAGTGACGACATCGAAGGTCGTACGAAGATATACGAATCGATGGTAAAGGGCACTAATACTCTTGAGGCGGGCACGCCGATTTCGTTTGACGTTTTGTGCAACGAGATCAGGGGGCTGGGGCTGAACATTCAACTGGAAAAGAAGCGGATAGGCAGTTCGCCGATATAATTTCGTTTTTTGGGCGGCTTGCGCCGCCGCGCTTTTGTTTTCGAAAACTTTAGTAATAAGGTAAGTAAGACAGTTAGGGTGGAGTTGATCGAAAATGGTAGAATCGATTTACGATCGGATTAACGATTATGGTTCGGTGAAGATATCGTTGGCGAGTGCGAACGATATTCGAAGTTGGTCCTTCGGCGAAGTACGCAAGCCGGAGACAATCAACTACCGGACTTATCGACCCGAGAAAGACGGTCTTTTCTGCGAGCGCATTTTTGGTCCGGAGCGGGACTGGGAGTGTGCGTGCGGCAAGTATAAAGGCACGAAGTTCAAGGGCATCATCTGCGACCGATGTGGAGTGAAGGTTACTCACAGTCGGGTCCGTCGTAAGCGAATGGGCCATATTAATCTTGCAGCTCCGGTGGTGCATATATGGTTTTTCAAGTCACTGCCGAGTCGGCTGAGCAGTGTGCTTGGAATGAAGACATCGGATTTGGAGAAGATAATCTACTTCCAGGATTATGTTGTAACTGATATCGGGCAAAGTCCCCTTAAACTCAGGCAACTGATGACGGAGGAAGAGTACCGCCAAGCGTGCAATAAGTACGGTGCGTGTTTCAGGGCATTGATGGGGGCAGAGGCGATAAAGGAACTTTTGAACAAGCAGGATTTGGATGAGTTGAGCATCGAGCTGAGGACGGCGATAGGCGAAACCGGCAGCAAGCAAAAGATTAAAGACCTGACGAAACGCCTGAAGATAGTCAACAGCATTCGCGGCAGCGAGAACAAGCCTGAGTGGATGATTCTCGATGTAGTGCCGGTGATACCTCCGGATTTGCGCCCGCTGGTGATGCTCGAAAGCGGTAATTTTGCAACCAGCGATCTTAACGACCTTTACAGGCGTATCATCAATCGCAACAACCGTTTGAAGAAGCTGATAGATTTGAACGCGCCGGAGGTTATCATCCGCAATGAGAAGCGGATGCTGCAGCAGGCGGTTGATTCACTGCTTGACAACGGCCGGTGCAGACGTCCGGTGCTTGGGAGCAATAACCGTCCTCTAAAGAGCCTGACGGACATGATAAAGGGCAAGCAGGGGCGCTTCCGGGAGAATCTTCTTGGCAAGCGTGTGGATTATTCGGCACGATCGGTTATTGTGATAGGACCGCACCTGAAGCTGCACCAGTGCGGGTTGCCCAAGAAGATCGCGTTGGAACTTTATCAGCCCTTTATAATTCGCAAGCTGAAGGACCGCGGACTTGCCGACACGATAAAGAGCGCCAAGCGGATGCTTGAGCGTCGGGAGGAGCATGTTTGGGACATTCTTGAGGAAGTGATTCATCAGCACCCCGTCCTTTTGAATCGTGCGCCTACGCTGCACCGGATGGGTATCCAGGCGTTCGAGCCGGTTCTTGTGGAAGGCAATGCGATTATGCTTCACCCCCTGGTCTGCCACGGATTTAATGCGGACTTTGACGGCGACCAGATGGCGGTTCATCTGCCTTTGAGTATCGAGGCGCAGGTTGAAGCCCATACACTTTTGATGTCAACAAACAGCATTTTCTCACCGCAGAGCGGAGCACCTATGCTTGGGCCGTCGCAGGATATCGTGTTGGGCAATTACTACATTACATGTATGCGTCCCGGCGAAAAGGGCGAAGGCATGTTATTCAGAGACATTTATGAGGCAATTACGGCCTGCGAGACGGGCAAGGTGGGCATACACGCGAAGGTTAAAGTTTGTCTTCCACCGAACAAGAGAGTTATCGACGAATCCGGCGAGAAGAAAGGCGGTGTGATAGAGACAACATCAGGGCGGTGTTTGTTTAATGACATTCTGGATGAAAAAATGCCGTTTTACAACATGTTGATGGATAAACAAAAGCTCGGGATGGTGATTCAGGACTGCTTTGAGATTGTCGGCAGTGCCGCGACGATAGATTTACTCGATAGCATTAAAGAGCTTGGGTTCAAGCAGGTAACTTTAGCGGGGCTGAGTTTTGGCATTGTTGATTTGCGGATTCCTGCGGAGAAGCAGGCCATCATAGACAAGGCGCAAAAGAGGGTTGACAGGGTTCAGAAGAACTACAATGCCGGTGTGCTGACGGAGGGTGAGAGATACAATCAGATTATCGATGCGTGGACTCACGCTCGGGTGGAAGTTACCAACGCGATGATGAACGTGATGGCCAATGATGTTCGCAACGGAAAGCCTTATTTGAACCCGATATGGGTCATGAGGGACTCGGGCGCCCGCGGCAGTGTTGACCAGATTCAGCAGCTTGCGGGCATGCGTGCGCTCATGGCGAAACCGAGCGGAGAGATTATCGAGACCCCCATCAGATCGAATTTCAGGGAAGGCCTTAACGTCCTTGAGTATTTCAGTTCGACGCACGGTGCCCGTAAGGGACTGGCTGATACGGCCCTTAAGACGGCCGATTCCGGCTATCTTACTCGTAAACTGGCCGACGTAGCGCAAAATGTGATGGTTACGCAGATTGATTGTGGGACGCTTCAGGGTATTACTAAAAGTACGGTCTATAAGGGCGAGGCGGTTGATGTTCCTCTAAAGCAATTGATTGTTGGACGTGTGGCGAGGGACAATGTGCGCAATCCGATAACGGGCGAGATGATAGCCCTTGAAAACGAAGTTATTACTCCCGATGCGGCGGACAAGATTGAAACGCTCGGTCTTGATGCGATTCGGGTGAGGAGCCCGTTGACCTGCGAGAGTGAAATGGGAATATGTGCGAAGTGCTACGGCTGGGATTTGAGCATGGGCAAGTTTGTCGAGGTGGGTATGGCAGTTGGAATTATAGCCGCTCAGTCGATAGGTGAACCCGGAACACAGTTGACGATGAGAACGTTCCACACGGGTGGTATCGCGGAGATTGCGGTACTTGAGACGGACCAAAAGGCACCGCGAGACGGTATTGTTGAATATCGGGAACTGAATATTGTTGAAGACCCCGATGTCTGGAAGGACCAAAGAGATAAAGAATATCGAAGTGAAATTCTTGATAAAGCTGGAGAGCCCAGGGAAAAGAGACCTGTTCGTTCCAAGGGCATAGTTCTAAGCCGCAACGGTGAAGTGCTTCTGCTCGATGAAAAGGGCAGAGAGCTTGAGAAGTTTAAGGTGCCATACGGTTCTATTGTACAGGTCGAACGGAATCAAAAAGTCAAGAGAGGCCAACGTTTATATTCGTGGGACCCGCACCGTGTGCCGATTTTAGCGGAAGTTTCGGGATTTGTCCGTCTTGTGGATGTGATAGAAGGCGAAACGATGCGGATTGAGGAGGAGCGAAAGGGGCAGGTGGGCAGGCCGGTTGTTATAGAACACAAGGGCGATAAGCACCCGCAGGTCATTATCGAGGATCCCGAGGGTAAGATTCTTGATGTTCACTATCTGCCGGCGAAAGC
The DNA here is from genome assembly GCA_003644205.1 of Planctomycetota bacterium. Taxonomy (GTDB): domain Bacteria; phylum Planctomycetota; class Phycisphaerae; order Sedimentisphaerales; family Anaerohalosphaeraceae; genus QNBT01. Next base: position 13,267 of record QNBT01000007.1, read on the forward strand.
TCGCATTGAGGTTGACGAAGGTGAGGAGGTAGCGGCCGGAAAGCTGCTTGCTCGTTTGCCGAGAGGGACCGGAGGGACTCAGGATATCACCGGCGGCCTGCCGAGAGTAACGGAGATATTTGAAGCCCGAAAGCCCAAAGAGCCTGCGGCGATGGCAGAGATAAGCGGTCTGGTGGAGCTTAAGAGCGATAAGCGAAAAGGAAAGATGACCATCACAATTCGAAGTGAGAGCGGGATGGAAAAGGAGCACCACGTTCCGAGGGACAGGCACCTCAATTGCCATACTGGCGATAAGGTTGAGGCGGGAGACGCTTTGACTGAAGGCCCGCTGGTGCCGCACGACATTCTGCGGATTAAGGGTGAGGAAGCCTTGCAGCGGTATTTGTTAAGAGAGATTCAAAATGTGTATCGTGCTCAGAGCGTGGTGATAAGTGATAAGCATATCGAGATTATAATCTCGCAGATGATGCGTAAGGTTGAGATAGAGTCAATCGGCGATAGCATGTTTTTGCCCGGAGAAGTGGTGGACAAATTCGCGTTTCGCAGGTCGAACGATGAGTTGGCCAAAAAAATAAGGGTAACGAGCGAAGGTGATACAGACCTTAAAGCCGGCCAGATTCTGGACAAGGAGGAATTTGAAGCGGCGAATGAGAAAGCTGAGGCGCTTGGAGGTACACCGGCCAAGGGCAAGAAGCCCCGCCCGGCGACGGCGAATACGCTCCTCCTGGGCATAACCAAGGCATCACTTCAGTCGGACAGCTTTATCTCTGCGGCAAGTTTCCAGGAGACCACGAAGGTGTTGACAGAAGCATCGCTCGCCGGCAGGGTTGACAGGTTGCGAGGTTTGAAAGAGAATGTGATACTCGGTCATTTGATACCGGCGGGTACGGCGTTTAAGCCGCACCTTGAGGTCAAGGTCAAACACCTTGCCGAGCCGCCGGTTCCAAAGGTACTTGAGGAACTCAGAGAGGTCAAGGAAGCCGAAGCCGCTGCTGAGAAGGCGGTTAAAGAGGCGTTGGGAATCAGTTAAAAAGTTCGTAGTTCATAGTTCGTAGCTGGGAGCTGTAAGCCAAGAAAGAAGGTTAAAAATACAGGTTTGGGGAAGTTATGCCGACCATAAATCAATTGGTGAGAAAAGCGAGGAAAAAGAAGGGCAAGAAGCGTATTTCGGATATAACCGGCTGTCCTCAGAAACGCGGGGTGTGTCTTATAGTGAGGACACAGACGCCGAAGAAGCCAAACTCCGCTTTGCGTAAGATTGCCCGTGTACGGCTGACAAACGGTAAGGAGGTTACCGCTTATATACCGGGGATTGACCACAATCTTCAGGAGCACAGTGTGGTGTTGGTGCGTGGCGGGAGAGTGAGGGACCTGCCCGGCGTAAGGTACCATGTTATCCGGGGCGTACTGGACTCGGACGGTGTGTCCGGTCGTAAGCAGGGCCGGAGCAAATACGGAGCGAAAAAGTAGTCTGACCCCGCGTAAAACGCGGGGCTAAATATAAATCAAGTAGGGTGCGATGTATCGCACCACAGATGCCATGTAACCTGGAAACCTGTACATGGCGTTACATGGCGTTAGAGGTTATAAGTTCTTAACAGTTCGGAAGGTATAGTAATGGCCAAGAAGTGGACTGCGTCGAGTAGTCAGTTAAAACCTGATGCTGTTTATAACAGCAAGCTGGTTTCGAAGTTTATTAACTGTCTGATGTGGGACGGCAAGAAGAACACGGCCCAGAAGGTTTTTTACGATGCGATGGGCGTCATTTCGAAAAAGATAAGAGACGTCGAACCGTTGGAGGTTTTTGAGACGGCCGTTGGCAATGTTAGGCCGATGCTTGAGGTTCGCAGCAAGCGCGTCGGCGGTGCGAGTTACCAGGTTCCGATGCAGGTGAGTTCAAAGCGTCAGCAGTCGCTCGCTTTTCGCTGGATAATCACGGCGGCGCGCGCAAAGAAAGGTAAACCGATGTGCCTCCGTTTGGCGTCGGAACTGATGGATGCTTTCAGGAAAGAAGGCTCTGCGATGACGACTCGTGAGAATGTTCACAGAATGGCAGAGGCGAACAAGGCGTTCGCACACTTTGCATGGTAAAATAGTCGGATATATGCTGCCACGGTTATTGCCTTTGATAGCCGTGGCAGCTTTTTATATGTATATGGCCGGCGCAAGTTGGGGCCAAGGAAATAGTTTTATGGGTGTTGCGGGAATAATAAATTATGCCGAGTGAGTTGAGAAAGCTGCGAAATATAGGTGTGATGGCGCATATCGACGCCGGCAAGACGACCGTAACTGAGCGGATATTGTATTACTCCGGCAAGATATACAAGATGGGCGAGGTGCACGAAGGCACGGCGGTGATGGATTTCATGACGGAGGAGCAGCAGCGTGGTATTACGATAACCTCGGCGGCAACGCGTTGTCCCTGGAACGGGTATCAGGTCAATCTGATTGATACACCCGGGCACGTTGATTTTACGGCTGAGGTTGAGCGTTCATTGCGTGTGCTGGACGGGGCGCTGGCGGTTTTTGACGCGAGTGAAGGTGTTCAGGCACAGAGCGAGACCGTGTGGCGTCAGGGTCAAAAGTATGGTCTGCCGTGCTTATGTTTCATAAACAAAATGGACAAGGTTGGTGCGGATTTTGAGATGTCGGTTGACAGCATCAGGGACAAACTTCTTGCCAATCCTGTACCGGTTCAGATTCCGATAGGTGCCGAGGCGGATTTTCAGGGTCTTATCGATCTTGTAAAGATGAAGGCGGTTTACTACGAGGAGGCTAAGCTTGGTGCAACGTTTCGTGAGGTCGAGATACCCGGCCAACTGGTTGCCGAGGCCGAGCGGTGGCGCCATGAGATGATTGAGGCGGCAGCGGAGTTTGATGATGATTTGATGGCGGCCTACGTTCATGACGAAACGCTCGATATGGAAAATGTGGTTGCGGCGATTCGCAAGGGAACATTGTCGAACCGGATTCATCCTGTGTATGTTGGGTCCGCTCTGAAATATATCGGGGTTCAGCGTGTTCTTGATGGGGTAGTTTCGTATCTGCCGTCGCCTTTGGACAGGCCGGTGATTGCAGCCCACACTGTTGGTGGTAAGGGCAAAGGGGACAAAGAGATTAAAATTGAATGTGACCGGAGCAAGCCATTGGTGGCGCTTGCGTTTAAGATTACGAGCGATAAGCACGGTGATTTGTATTTTTTGAGGATTTATCGCGGCACTTTGAAATCCGGCAGCAGGGTGTTGAACAGCAATCGGGCTCGGCGTGAGAATATCACTCGGATATTCGAGATGCACGCCGATTCTCGCAAGATACTGGATTCCGCAGGTGCGGGCGATATCGTTGCGGTGGTAGGTCTTAAGGAGACGCTGACGGGCGATACGATATGTGACACGAAAACCAAGGTGATTCTTGAAAGCATTACATTTCCACAGACGGTAATTAGCATGTCGATAGAGCCGAAAACAGCGGCTGAGCGTGCCAAATTGGGTGATGCACTGGCGGTGCTCAGGCGTGAGGACCCCACTTTCGTCTGCAGTTATGACCGGGAGACGGGCCAGACCATCATCAGTGGTATGGGAGAGCTTCACTTAGAGATATTGGAGCACAAGCTGGTCCGAGATATGGGTGTGGATGTTCGTGTAGGCAAGCCAAGGGTGGCCTACAAGGAGGCAGTAAGCACGATTGCTGAGGGAGAGGGAAAATTTGTGCGTCAGACAGGTGGCCGGGGCCAGTACGGCCATGTTGTTATCAGGATTGAGCCACTGTTTGATAAAGATGGTCACTACAGCCGGGGGACGGAATTTGAGAACAAGGCGCCGGCAGATGCAGTTCCCAGGGAATATGTCTCTGCTGTGGAAAAGGGAGTTAGTGAGGGCCTGGCCAGCGGTGTGCTGGCAGGTTATCCCGTTGTTGGAGTGAAGGTTACGCTTCTCGACGGCTCATTTCACGCGGTCGATTCATCTGAGATAGCTTTTGAACAAGCCGGGACACTTGCGATCAGGGAGGTACTTGCCGGCGCGGGGCCCATTTTGCTTGAGCCGGTAATGAAGGTTCAGGTGGTGGTCCCGGAGGCGAGTTTCGGGGCGGTGCACGGTAATCTTGTTGCCAAGCGTGGCGTGATTATGGACAGTTGGCTGCACGGCAATATGCGAGTAATCGAGGCGAAGGTGCCCCTTGCGGAAATGTTCGGCTATTCGGGTGAAATTCGCAGTGCGACGGCCGGTAGGGGCAGTTTTTCGATGGAGCCTTTGAGCTACGAGAAAACCCCTGAGCAAATTTCCGAAAAAATTTTGTCGAGTTACTATTGACAACCCCAAAAATGTGTGGTATAAGTCAGCGTTTCGCAGCCGGAGCGAGCACGGAAAAGGATTTTGTGCGTTTCGAGTTGGGCTGAGTTCATTTCGGCAAACAGAGGCTCAAGGACGGTAGATAGAGGTTAGCTCGTCCGGTAAACGGATTTGTCCTCATTCAAAGATGACGTGATTGCAGGTTTGAACGGGGCGAAGCGTTTTGTTTGGCTTAGCAGGCGTATTCCTAAGGAAGGCGAGATAAAAGGCCTTTCCTGTCTGAAAATATAGTGAAAAATCTTGAAATTGCAGGATTTCTATAGAAATTTTCTGCATTTTTCTTGTTTTTTGGCTGTGCAATGTTATTCTTGCACGCTTGTAAAATGACATGGTGGATATAGTATAGGTAGAATCAGGGAATAGAAATGGCGACGGAGACCGAAAGAATCAGGATAAGGATGGAAGCATACGACCACCGAGCGCTTGATACGTCGGCTAAGGAAATAGTCGAACAGGCTCGTCGGACAAATGCTCGTGTGAGCGGTCCTGTACCGCTGCCGACCCGCATTGAGAGATATACGGTGTTGCGCAGTCCTCATATTGACAAAAAATCGCGCGAGCAATTTGAGATGCGGACGCACAAGCGTCTTATCGATATACACGACGCTAACGCTCGTACGGTTGAAGCACTGAATCGATTGGTGGTCCCGGCGGGCGTTTTTGTTAAGATAAAAGCATGAAATGGTAATGCTGCTTGGAAAAAAGATTGGGATGACCCGTGTTTATGATGAATCGGGCAGGATTACACCTGTGACGGTGATTCAGGCCGGGCCCTGCAAGGTGATGCAGGTAAAAACGAACGAATCGGACGGATACAGCGCGATACAATTAGGTTATGATAACGTCAAGGAATCGCGCGCCAAACAAAGTGCCGCCGGTCATGCGAAAAAGGCCGATACAACGGCGAAAAAGTTCGTTCGAGAGCTGCGTCTGGACGATGAGTCTGTTGGGCAGTACTCTATCGGCGATGAGATTTCGGTGTCGGCGTTTTCCGGGGTGAAGTTTGTTGACGTATCCGGCACCAGCAAAGGCAAGGGTTTTGCCGGCGTTATGAAACGCCACGGTTTCGGTGGTTTTCCGGCTTCGCACGGAACCGAGCGAAAGCACCGGGCGCCGGGGTCAATTTCAAGTTTCGCCAGCGATGCCGGTCACGGTGGTCATCCGAAAAAAGGCAAAAAAATGGCCGGGCGTATGGGTGGTGTTAGAGTTACGACGAAACATCACCGGCTCGTTTCCATAGACGAACAGAAGAATTTGCTAATTGTCAAGGGCGCTGTTTCAGGGCCCTGCGGCAGTTATATTGAGGTGCGCAGCTCGAAAACCGCGGTTTAAAAGGCGGGTTGGACAGAAGCGCCGGACGGAAATTAGAAATGATTGATGTTGCCGTATATAACCGAGAAGGCCAAGAGGTCGAAAGCCTTCAGCTTGATGAGAGGGTTTTGGGTGGTTACGTGAGGTATCCTCTGCTGAAGCAGGCGATAGTGATGTATCATGCGAATAAGCGACTCGGCACGGCCGCAACAAAGAGCCGAGGCATGGTCCGAGGCTCGACACGAAAGCTGTTTCGTCAAAAAGGAACGGGCAATGCCCGTGTCGGGAACAGCAGAACGGGTAAGCGAGTAGGCGGAGGAGTTACCTTTGCGAAGGTTAAGAGGGATTTCGGTAGGGCGATGCCAAGGAAGCAAAGACGATTGGCGAGGGATTCGGCGATTTTAGCGAAGTTTCGGTCGGGCAATGTGGTGGTTGTTAATGAATTGAATTTTGAGGAGCCGAAGACAAAAGAGTTTGCCAGGACTTTGAGCAATTTGAACATTGAGCGCAGTTGCCTGGTGACCGTCAACGAGCGTGACGAAAATCTTTACAAGTCGGCCAGGAATGTGCCAAAGGTGGATGTGCTGCTGGTGGGCGATTTGAACGCCGGCGACATCTGCAACCGTCAGAAGATGCTGCTTACGAAGGATGCGTTTTTGTCGCTGATAAACAGAGACATTAAAGAGAATTGAGCGAGTACAATTTGTGGAAGAGCACAATATTATAATCAAGCCGATAATTACAGAGCAAGGAATGCATTTCGCGAATACAAGGAACGCGTATTCGTTTGAAGTTAATAAAAAGGCGAACAAGATACAGATTCGAAATGCAGTTGAACGGCTCTATAACGTCAGGGTTTTGGATGTGCGTACCGCCAATGTCAGGGGTAAGCCTCGGAGGCGCGGCAGGCACTACGGGCTTACGCGGAGCTGGAAGAAGGCGGTAGTGGTTCTTGGTGAGGATTATCATATAGACTTATTCTGATTGAGTTGGTGGTTCATAGTTTGGAGATGAATAGAATTAGAGATATTGTCGTGGTGAACTGATATATGTGAGGTGTGAATTATGGCGATTAGACTTTACAAACCGACAAGTGCGGGACGCAGGAACGGCTCGGTGATTGATTACAAGGCCGAGCTGACAGCGACTGCGCCGGAAAAGTCGCTTTGCAAGAGGATAAAGAAGCACAGCGGCAGGAATCATCACGGCAAGACGACTGTGCGTTTTAGAGGTGGGGGCTCAAGGCGTATTTATCGAATGATTGATTTTAAGCGTAACAAAGACGGGATTCCGGCGCGGGTTGCAAGCATTGAGTACGACCCGAACAGGAACTGCTTTATTTCACTTTTGCATTATGCCGACGGTGAGAAACGGTACATTCTGGCACCTAACGGGATAAAGGTTGGTGAATTAGTCGAAAGCGGTGTGGGTGTTGAGCCGAAAGCGGGCAATGCGATGCCCCTTAGCAGCATGCCGGTAGGCGTTGAAATTCACAATATCGAGATGACGGCTGGACAGGGTGGCAAGCTTGTAAGAAGCGCGGGCGGCTCGGCCAGACTAATGGCTAAGGAAGGGAACTGGGCTACGATTATTTTGCCCAGCGGCGAGATGCGTATGGTTCGCAAGGAGTGCCGGGCTACGATTGGGCAGCTCGGCAACGCAGATTTCCAGCACGTCAATATCGGCAAGGCTGGTAGAAAGCGTCACATGGGTCGCAAGGGTCATGTTCGGGGCAAGGCGATGAATCCGGTTGCTCACCCCATGGGTGGTGGTGAGGGCCGCAGCAATGGGGGTCGTCATCCCTGCTCGCCGACAGGTGTCCCGGCCAAGGGCGGAAAAACGCGAAACCCGCGCAACCCGAACAACAAGCGGATAATTCGCAGGCGGAAGAACAAAAGAAACGGACAGCTGGTTTTGTAATTACGAAGCGGTTTAAGGAATTTTAATGGGTCGATCACAGAAGAAAGGGCCGTTTGTTGACGAGAAGTTGCTGCGTAAGGTGAGCAGACAGACCGAGGCCGGCACGAGAGACCCGATCCGGACGTGGGCGAGAAGGTGCACGATTATACCGGAATTCGTGGGATTTACGTTTCTTGTGCATAACGGAAAGATATTTAATAAGGTTTTCGTAACTGAGGATATGGTTGGACATAAGTTAGGCGAATTTTCGTTGACCCGGACATTCAAAGGACACGCCGGCAGCAGGAAGAAAAGGTAACCAAACGGGTTTATAAGGTTTTAAGATGTTAAGCTGTAGTAGATTAAAAGAGCTTTGTTCGCAGCAGAAAATAAGTGCCGACCAGCTTGCCGGTCATCTGGCTCGCGGGGGCTTTGACCACAAGGCGGCTGCAGCGGCTTTAAAGAACTGGCAGAAGGGTTTATACAAGCCCAGGCCGCGAAGTGAAGATGTTGAACGGCTTGCAAGCGGCCTTGGAGTTGAGCCGGCACAGCTTTCGCAGTGGCAGGCGTCTTATCGTTATGCACCGATGTCGGCGAGAAAGGCAAGGCTGGTAACGCAGCTTATAAAAGACAGAAGTGTGCAGGATGCTTTGGATATATTAAAGTTTACGCCTAAGCGAGCGGCGCACATGATTACGAAGGCGCTGGAAAGCGCCATAGCCAACGCGGATGAGCAGGAGGCCGACATCCAGAAGCTGTATGTCTGCGAGGCGCGTGTTGATGACGCGGGCCTGCGTATCGGGACCAAACGCTGGATTCCAAAGGATCGCGGCAGGGCGTATCCGATTCGTAAACATGCCAGCCATATATATATAACAGTAGCCCAGGAATAGTATTGAGTTCGTAGTTTGTGGAATAAGGTTAGATATGGGTCAAAAGACATCGCCAATTGGTTTTAGAACGGGTATTACGCTCGACTGGCAAAGCACCTGGTTTGCGCCGAAGGCTAATTACGGCGAGTTCCTGGTAGAAGACTGGAAGATTAGAAAATATATTGACAAGAAATTCAATCGGCAGCCGCCGTATTCGGCGGTGTCGAAGGTCAAGATAGAGCGGACGCGCAACGAGGTCAAAGTAACGCTGCACACGGCTCGGCCCGGTATGGTGATTGGGCCTCGCGGAGCCGAGGTTGAAACCCTCAGAGAAGAACTTGAAGAGCTTATTGACCGCAAGATTAATATCAACGTGATTGAGATAAAGGAGCCTGCGCTGGATGCAACTCTGGTGGCAGAGGCGATTGCGCTTCAATTGAAGAAACGCGCATCATATCGGCGTGCGATGAAAGCACAGTGTGAAAACGCGATGAATGCCGGAGCAAAGGGAGTAAAGATTATATGTGGCGGTCGTTTGGCGGGAGCCGAGATAGCTCGCAGCGAGACTCAGAAGCTGGGAAGCATACCGCTTCAGACGCTGGATGCAAACGTTGATTACGGTGTGGCGACCTCGCACACGACATACGGGACGATAGGTATAAAGGTTTGGATTTACAAGGGTAAGTTTGGCCAGGAGATTGTGCCGGTATCAAGACCTCGTCGTCAGTCAAAGCCACGGCATGGTGGTGGTCGTGGTGGTGGCCGTTCAGCGGGAAGTAGTAAAAGTAGTACCGGATCAACGGCGAAAGGCAGCCGGGCCCAAACCGCAAAGACCAGAAAGGGACCCGCTGAGGCGAAACCAACAGAGCCGGAGATAGAGGATAACAAAGCTGAAGCACCGACTGAAACGGACGGTGCCCAACAAAAGAGTGAATAGGTAAAGGCAGTAAGGGATAGTCTAAAAATGGCTTTAATGCCGAAAAGGGTTAAGTATCGCAAGCATCAGCGCGGCAGTATGAA
>QNBT01000008.1 GCA_003644205.1 Planctomycetota bacterium
CCAAGACCCCACGTAAAACGCGGGGCTAAATAATTGGCCTTTACTTACGGTCGCGGCTCTGGTCTCGCACGGCCAAACAAGTTTGACCGTGGCACCCCTGTAGCTATTGGTTTGTTTTTTCTTTGGCCGGCCGCTTTTGGAGCCTTAGCCGCTCAATTCTTCTTGCCTCGGCGGCGGTAATAGTAAACTTGACATCTTCATACTCGAAGGTCTCACCGGTCTTTGGTATAGAACCTAAGTGTGAGAATACAAAGCCGCCCAACGTATCGTAGTCCTCATCCTCGGGCAGATTCATCTCGAACTGGTCGTTAAGGTCGTCGATGTAGGTGCGGGCATCGGCCTCAATAGTCGTTTCATTCAGTTTCTTTATGGGTTCGGGCGGCCTCTCTTCGTATTCATCCACAATCTCACCGACAAGCTCCTCGAGGATATCCTCTATCGTTACAATGCCCGCGGTACCGCCGTATTCATCCAATACGACGGCTAAATGAAGTTTTTGATTCTGGAACTCATGCAGTAGCGACTTGAGCGGCTTGGACTCGGGAACGAAGTAAGCCCGTCTCATTTTCCGGCGGATGTTGAAATCGCCGGCGCTTTTACCGATCCGGTCAAGGAGGTCCTTTGCATAGATAAGGCCGACGATTTTATCGATATTTTCCTCGTAAACCGGTATGCGCGAATGGCCGGCCTGAATTATGGTTTCGAGAACGCTCTGCAGGTCATCGTCAACGTTGACAGCGACCACATCCGTTCGGGGGGTCATGATTTCCTCGGCGGTTGTATCACCTAATTCGAGGACCCCTTCAATCATCTCCATTTCTTCTTCATCAACGACTCCTTCTATTCGGCCCTGCTCGACAACGCTGAGAATCTCTTCCTGCTTTTGGTCCTGCGTCGCTTCGGCAGTTGTCTCAGTTACCCCTGCCAGCCGACGGACGAGCCCGTCGTGGATTCTGAAAACAACCAGAACCGGAGTAGCCACATACGCAAACACTTCCAGCAGTTTATACGTTCGGGGCAGGACTTTCTCGCCGCTGTGTTTCGCCCATGAATGCGGTATCGCTAAGGTAAAGACCGCCAATATCAGCAGAGCAATAACAAAGGTGAGGATATAGCTCTTTTCGGCCAACAGGGCAAAAAGCCCTAAGACTATGCCGATGTTTGCAATAACACGAAATAAAGAGCTGGTCAAAATCAGCTTTTCAACATTTCCAATGAAATCATCGACGACAGCCTCTTTGTTTGCAGCCTTGAATGCCTCCTGTAACTTGACGCGGGAAAATGTCCTGAGCGCCAGGTTGTTCAGTGAAAAAAATAGAGCCCCGCCTGCACAGATGCAAATCAACAACACCAACCATCCAACTTCTTCCAATTGCTTTCACCCCTTTAATTTATTGACCTTTATATTACTAATGGAGCTCCGGTGCCACGGCCAAACTTGTTTGGCCGTGCACAAAACGCCTTATTCAGGCTTCTTAAGTAACAACTTGTTTCATTTATTATCAAAAAATCAATAGTTCGTAGTTCATACACAGCTACTTTCCATATATTATACCAAAGCCGGCCTGCTGTAAAATCTCGTCTTCGGTACTGTGCATTTTTTCACCTGAGGTCTCATCGGCGTCGTCAAACCCCAGGTTGTGCAGCAATCCGTGTGTTATGTAAAGTGCCAATTCCGCCTCGGTCGAATGGCCTCTTTGTGTGGCCTGTCTTGCAGCCTCTTCGGCGTTTATTATCACCTCAAAACTCTTTGTGCCTGTTTCCTCCGACAAATCGAAGCTGATTACGTCGGTCGGCTCAGGGGTGTCCAAGAAATCGGCATTGACTTTCTTTATCTCCTCATCACCGACAATCGCAATATTAATCGTTGCTCTTTCGAATGCAAACCGGCTGCAAATACTTCGCCCAAGTCTTCTGAGTCTATCGAAATCAACATCAAGCCCCCGCCGCCCACAGGTAATCTCGACAACAATATCGGTTTGCTCGGTGCCCATTTCGCTCAGCTTTTTTCCGCCTGCTGTGGCTCGCGCACGTCCGTTTCGACAGGTTCATCCGGTGAGGTAGGATACGCAATTCTGCCGTGGTGGTGTGCCGCCAGGGACTTGGATATACTTGCCTCAATCTGGCTTAGCTCTCTGAGCGTCAGGTCACATTCGTCAAACTGGCCGTCCCGCAGCCGTTTCATGGCCATATTGTGCACGACTGCCTCTATCCTGGACGGTGTCAGCTCGGTCAGCGACCGCGTGGCACTTTCCACACTGTCAACGAGCATGACTATTGCAGCTTCTTTTGTCCTCGGCTTTGGGCCCGGATACCTGAACTCGGCTTCGGAAACGGCGGCCTGCTTGTCGTCCTGATGTTTTTTGGCCTCGTTGTAAAAATATTCTATAAGTGTCGTTCCGTGGTGTGTTTCAATGAATTGCCGAAGTACGGTCGGAAGGCCGAACTCCCTTGCTATCTCGATACCGTCTTTTACGTGCCCGACTATCACTAATTGACTCATTGCCGGCGACAGTTGATCGTGGCGACTGGCCGAACCCATCGTGTTTTCGACAAAGTAAGAAGGCTTGTTAATTTTTCCAACGTCATGGTAGTAAGAGCCGACTCTACACAAAAGGCCGTTGGCACCGATGGCCTCAGCCGCGGATTCGGCAATCGTCCCTATCAGCAGACTGTGGCTGTAAGTGCCGGGTGCCTCCATAGCAAGTTTTCTGAGTAGCGGCTGATTCGCGTCGCTGTAGTCCATCAGAGTCATGCTGGTTGCGATTCCAAAGACCCTTTCAATCAACGGTAAAAAGCCCTGAATGACCAGTCCAACGAAAACGGTAATAATTGCCGCACTTCCCGACCTGTATGAGATAACCCCGATTGCCTCTTTCTGGATAATTCCCAGAGCGGTAGAAGTTATGAAAACCGCCACTGAAGCAAGGATTGTTACCTCTATCAATTTCATCCGTGTTCGGATTTCCTTCAGCGCAAAACAGCACGTGATAACACCGGCCATCATTGTCAGGAACAATTCAACCTGAGGCACTCTGCCCACGGCAAAGCACGCCAGAATACAATAAAACAACGTCGTGCCGATAGCGAATCTTTGGTTGTAGGCTATGGTCAGGATTATGGCGCTTGTTACCGCCGAGCCTGTTGCCATATAAACAGACTCAGGATAAAGAGAGCCGACCCTCGTCAGCCCAAGCAGCACGAGGAACAAGCCGGCTAAGGCAATACTGCGAGTAGGTCTTTCCATTACCCTCCGCTTGTAGTGATGGATATACAAGGCAGCGCCCGCACAAACCAATACCACAATAGTAGCTAAGGCAAGGATTTCCTTGTATGGTTTCCACTTGAAGAAACCGACTCCACCGGACGTATCTATACCAAGTATAGCCGTGGTTGCTATAACAAAGAGAACCAATACCATCACAGCTACCGGCAAAGTGCTGTTGGCAAGCCGGCTGAGGTGTGCAAACCGCTCGGCGGATATGTTGTCACGAACACGCTGACGTCGGGCGCTTATTTTCTTTTTCTTCAGAACCACTTATCAACCTTTATATTACTAATGGAACACTTCCATTTATTATTAAAAATCAATAAAATCCAGTCAAGTTGAGTTTTTTGTTTTATCGTACGCCTGGACGATGTCCTGAACCAGTTTATGCCTCACAATGTCGATTTCCTCAAGCTCAACAAAGCCGATCCCGGCTATGCCCTTTAGTCTCCGGCAGGCATCTATCATCCCACTGGTCTGGCCTTTTTCCAAATCGATCTGTGTGATGTCGCCGGTGATAATCATTTTGGAGCGGCGCCCTAATCGTGTCAGCACCATCAACATCTGTGAGGAGGAGGTATTCTGAGCCTCGTCACAAATAATCACGACTTCGTTGAGCGTTCTTCCCCGCATAAACGCAAGCGGTATAACTTCGATAATGTCCATCTCTATGAACTTTCGCATCTGGGCAAAGTCCATCATATCTTCGAGGCTGTCGAAAAGGGGTCTCAGATACGGGTTGACTTTGGCCTGTAAATTACCGGGCAGGAATCCTAATTTTTCTCCGGCTTCGACTGCCGGCCTTGCGAGAACAATCTTTCTGATTTGTCTTTTCTTTAGCATGGAAACCGCCATGGCGACGGCTAAGTATGTTTTTCCGGTACCGGCCGGCCCGGTGCAAAAGGTCAGGTCGTTGGCGAACATTGTTTCGACATATTTCAACTGGCCCTTTGTTACAGGTTCAATTATGCCCTTACCGGAATAAACTACGACAGCTTCACTTTCAGCGGTATCGAGGCTGTTCTGTGCCTGGGTCATCAATTCGTCCACATCCGATTCACTGAGTGAGCCTCGGCGGACCAGGCGTTTTTGCATTCTGTCGATAATATCTGCGGTGCGCTCGACGTTTGGCTTGTTGCCGGTGATTGCTATATTACCGTCCCGGGCGCAGATTCGAACATCCATAGCCGCACGCAGGGCTTTTAGGTGGGCATCGGCGGGACCGAAAAGCTCGGTTCGCTGCGCGTCAGAATCTAACTGCATCTTGAACTCCACTGATTATCCCTCTTCGAACTATTTTTTTCTTTTCAAAGGGTACATCTGTAGTTCGTAGTTAACACACCACAATCCCTATTTAGCCCCTTCAGCAAGCATAAAAAACAGATACGCCACCGGAGCCGTTGCAAGCGGCGAATCTATTATATCCAATATCCCGCCATATCCGGGAACGGTTTGGGACGAATCCTTTTGCTCGGCGTCACGTTTTATCATCGACTCGGCCAAATCCGCAAATTGACCAAAAATCGCAAAGCCCGCTCCGAAAATTGCCGCGGAACACAAATTCATTATACCACAAAAATGAGAAAACGAGACAGCCACAATCGAGGCAAAAACGACAGCTCCCGCCAGGCCCTCCCAGCTTTTACCGGGACTGATTTTGGGCGAACATTTATGGCTGCCAAACAGAGACCCGATTGTATAAGCACCTATATCAGAAGACTTTACAGTAAATACAAACATAAGTAATTGCCACAACCCAAAGTCGATTCGAATGCCGAGGACAAAGCTGCTGAGAAAGCCAAGATAAAAAATAGCAAAAAACCCGGCCGCACAGTTTGCCATCGCACCGCTCGGCCCGAAATGGACCCCCTGGTAAAGAAGCAATGCAAACAATGAAAATGTGCAAACAAAAAGCATATAATAAAGATGAAATTCCAGTGGTTTATCGAAGAACTGCCGCCAGTACCAGGCGGTAGCAAGAAGAATTGAAGCGGTAACGACAACCGGCCTAAAAACCACCGCACCGGTCTTACCTATCAGAGAAGCCAGCTCCAATTGAGCGCCGATTGCCATCAGAATTATTATAAGGCAAAGGATGGTTGCCTGTATCGGCCGGGTAGTGGTAGCCAAAGTGAGTGAGCCGTCTAAGTAGCCGTCAAGAAGCATCAATCCCGCAAAGGCCGCTACCATTAACGTTCCGAAAAGTAATCTGTGTTTAAGCATAGTCGGCTCTGTGTCAATCAGCCTGCCGGGATTTGATGTCACCAAATCGCCTGGAGCGCCCGCTGTATACTTTTATCGCCTCGTCCAGGTCATCGGCACCAAAATCGGGCCAGAGGGTTTCGGTAACGTAAAACTCCGCATAGGAAACCTGCCACAGCAGAAAATTGCTGATTCTCATCTCGCCGGACGTCCTTATGAGCAAATCCGGTTCGGCCCAGCCAGCGGTATAAAGATGATTGCTAACACAGTCTTGGTCAATTTCATCGAGTTGGAGCTGTCCGTTTTTGTATTCCTGCGCGATACTTTTTACTGCATTGACTATCTCACTCCTTGCTCCATAGTTCAGCGCCAAACCTAAAACCATGCCCGTATTGGTACTGGTTAATCTTACCGTTTCTGCCAGCGCATCTGTAACCATCTTCGGCAGTTTTTCTGTTTGGCCCAGATGAACAAGTTTTGCATTGTTGCGCATCAGATTCGGTCGAATCTCCTCAAGATACCTCGAGTATAAGTGCATGAGGAAATCAACCTCTTGGGCCGGTCTTTTCCAGTTTTGCATACTGAATGAATACAGCGTCAGATATTCGACGCCCATATCCACACAACACTGTGCAATCGTCTCGACGGCCTTTGCGCCCTGGAGGTGGCCCTCGAACCTGGAAAGGCCCGCATTTGTGGCCCATCTGCCGTTACCGTCCATAATGATTGCGATATGCCGCGGAATACCGTGCGGTTCCAATCCCAGGCGCTTGGCCGCCTGTCGTCGTTTCTGCTCAAAGCCTGAACTCAATATCTCACTTCCTGAAAATAGTTTGACTGCGTTTTGGTCCGACACCAACAATTGAAACCGGCACTTTAATTATTGCTTCAACAAGACCGACATAATCACGTACCTGCTGCGGCAAATCATCATAACTCTTCACTTCCGACAGGTCTGTATCCCAGCCGGCGGTTGTTTCATAGACACACTCGGCCTTTTCCAATTGAGCAACATCCGAAGGGAAAAAAGTCGTTTCACTGCCGTTGATTTTGTATGCCCTGCAAACCTTTAACTCTTCCAGCCCGGCAAGGGTATCAAGGTGCATCATTGCAACTTCATTGATTCCGCAGAACGCGGCGCTGTAAGCGGCCGCCACGGCGTCGAACCAGCCGCATCTTCGCGGCCTTCCCGTGGTCGTACCGTACTCGTTGCCTCTGTCGCGAATGTACTGGCCGGTTTCGTTATCCTGTTCGGACGGAAAGGGCCCGGCTCCGACCCTTGTCGTGTATGCCTTCACAACACCGATGAATTTGTCAACCAACCGGGCAGGAACGCCACAACCTGAAGCCATGCCAAGGGCGCTGGCATTGGAGCTTGTAACATACGGAAACGTACCGTGGTCTAAATCCAGCAAGGCCCCCTGAGCTCCTTCAAAGAGTATGCTTTTACCCTCCAAAACCAATTCGTGCAACAGCCGCGTTGTGTTGCCGACAAACGGCACCAGTCTTTCGGCATATCCGGTGCATTGGGCGAAAATCCCGTCGGTTGTGAGCGGCTCAGCATTATATAATGCAGAAAAGATTTTATTCTTATAATCCAAAACCTTTTTGAGCTTTTGCTTCAGAGCGGCCATATCCCGAAAATCGGCCATTCGAATCGCGTAGCTCCTTCCCACCTTATCGGAATAACGCGGGCCTATGCCGCGAATTGTAGTACCCAACTTGGCCTTGCCGAGGGACTCTTCACGAAGACGGTCCTCCTGCTTATGGTAACCGAGCACAACATGTGCGTTTTCACTAATGAACAGTCTGCCATCGATACTGATACCTTTTTCGGCCAAACGGTCGATTTCGTCTATCAATACAGCAGGGTCAACAGCAACACCGTTGCCTATCACACAATAGGTTCCGGGGCGAACGGCGCCGGAGGGCATAAGATGAAGAGCAAATCTTTCCTCTCCGACAACAACTGTATGGCCTGCATTTGCACCGCCGTTGAAACGCACAACAACGTTACTATCTGCCGCAAGGATATCAACAACCTTTCCTTTGCCTTCGTCACCCCACTGCAATCCGACAACGCAGTAATTCATCGTAACACCTGCCTTTGAAATTAATGACACATCATAATGACAAATAATTCAACTGATTTTAGCAACCAGCAAATCCAGAACAGCACCCAAATTATCGTAGGTCCTGTCGCTGATCTTCAAATCGGTATCCACCCCCTGATAATCCTTGTAGGTGATGACAAAGTACCCTTTTGAGTCGAAACGCGTCTTGTCTATTTTTTGAATTGAATCATAGGCAATTTCGCGCTTGGGCGTGATAAAACTGTTCTCGCCGGCGACGAGCTTTTTGTCCTTTATTACATACCATCTTATTCCAAGCAAAATCGCTATAACAAGAAGAATTGGCGGCACTTTCCGGTTGAAGTTCATAGTGCCGTCAGGTTTGCCGTCGTTTTCGACAACATGTCTTATATAAAAATTGTGGCGTTTTGACCATTCATACTTACTCAGATAGCCGTCATAAGCCAACACCCCCCCGGCTATGAGGCACACGGCGATGTAAAGCTTAAAGCCATTTATTTTGAATTTACTTAACGGTGCTTCGATAGCCATTTTTAGCCTTTCCTTATCCTGATACAACTATAACTTTATCTTCTTTGAGCAATGGCATTTGTCAGCGGGCCGACAAAATTTGGCACTATTTTTTCGTCCATTATCCGCTGAGCTATCACACATTGGGCGTCAAACGATCCTATCGCATCAAATTTCTCATCCGGCTTGGGATAACGCCGCACAGCAAAATACAGGCTTATCGGTTCGGCCTCTTTATATTTTTTATTTCTGACCTCGTAAACACTGGTTCTCGACTCAACGCTGACCCTTACCTGGGTGCGACAATCCTCATCTAAAGCAATTGCCACCGTCGGCGCAAAGCCTATCGGCCTGGCGCCGGGAACATCAAGAAGGCCGGCAAACGCGGTCGAAGCAAACAACGCCTCGGCTATAACCTCATCATGATTGCCCCGATAATCGAAATCCATGACGAAAATCACATCTAAGGAGTCGATATCGAGCCGGCTGACACCAAGCATATACTCGGACAAATCAAGCACCAGCCTGTGCAGACTATATGCATCTTCCACATCCACGGGATTGGCACAGCCGCTGCAAATCCTGTCAACCTCAAGCGTAACCCAGCGGTGTTTTTGGCCGTGGAGGTCTTCTTCCAGACAGAAGTCCCCGTTGTCCCTGCGGTAGAAATTGCCCATCGTCGGAAACTGTTTGCCGATACGTTCAAAAAAAGCCAAAATAGTATCCCGCTGCGTCGGCAGGTCGAGTTCCGTATTAACGTGCATATCGACGTAAAAGTCGTCGCAAAGCGAACCGTAACTGCTAAACATTTTCAAAAACTCCCAGAGAGTAACTCACCTACAGACGGCATTATCCCATAAACCTCGGCGCCTGACAAGAGACAACTTTTAGAAAGTTACCGAAAAAACCTACCTCTGCCGGCTAATCACCTCAATTCCGGGTCCGGCCGAGATAATTCCGCCCCTAACGCTCCAATCGTTGAAAAAACAGCGAAAACAAGCACACGCCATCTGCCCTGGCTTACAATATCACCGGCAGCGACCTGGCCGCCGCTAATTATCATGGAAACGACCGTATAAAGCAAAGCTAACGCAACACCGCAGGCCGTCGCTGCGAGAACACGTCTCCACAGCGCCGCTCCACCACAGCCCAAAGCTACTGCAGCTCCACAGCCCAGGGGTATTATGCCGGCAAGCCACCAAATCTGGCCCAGGCGGGGCAGGTTTCCGGTGTTGGTCAACCAGTGAGCATCCACGATGGCGAATAAAACGGTGGCCCCAATAATGCACAAGGCCCCGTGCCAATATCGCGGGCGCATAGTACCGCGCACTTGAGCTACCTTCCGCATTCTGCGCCTGATTGTCAGCGGCCAGTTATAAAACACACGAAATACCCAATGCTCCAAAAGCGCCCCACGCTCACCAAACACGGGAAAAATATGGGTAGCTTCAGTTGCAAAGTGAGCGGCCATAAACCGGGAAATGGCCGGATAATGGTAGTTCATCTGAATAGGAAAGGCCAGGTAGCCTATGTATTTGACGTAACTGAGAAATATGGCAATGTTATAGTCCTTGAAGTTACGGTCGTATAAAGCCAGGATTGTAGTATAAATGCCCCGAACGATAGACCCGGGCGAGATAGGTGTGATTTGGAATCCAATCAAAATACCCGTTACCGCTGCCGAAGCTTGCGCTCCAGACAGTTCGGGATGCGCTTTTACATAGATCCAGCTTACCGCTATAGAGACAACTTGTGTAATCGGAGCTGTCAGAAAGTGCACTACAAGACTTACAAGATATCGCTGGATGTATCGCTCCTTCAGTTGTGAAAGGATAGTGTTACCGTCTTCTTCGGTGATAATATGTTTTTTCTTTCCGTCAATGACCATCTGCCGCATCCATTCTTCCCTCAAATGGACATTGAAATACAGTCTCACCGGCCGGACAAATATATATACCAGTTTTTCCCTTCTAAAATCCCCGTCCGTCAGGAATCTGTGCAGCCCGGCGGGCAATATTGATAAAGGTAAATGACACAAGAACAACAAAAGCGATTCAGACACCTTCACGGCACACTGCTCGTCCACCCTGCCTGCTCTGTGCCAGTCGATGACTTTCTCAGCAATTCTGGCATCTAACGCACGCTTGAAATAATCCCAACTTGTTAGCATCGCCGTATAATGGGCGCGCCAGCCGGCATGTGCCCAGACGCGACGAATCACCTTACCTAAAAACGGTATCAACCCAATCACGAAAAACAGCATTATGCTAATTTTACACGAGCGGAACTTGTCTTCGTGTTTCTCGTCAATGATGTTGCGTACCTTCCAGCCGGACACCGCACTTGAAAACATCGTCCGCCAAAGGTCCCCGTCGTAAAGCAATCGAACGTGATTGTGTGTAATATCCGGCACCGAGTCCCGATATATTCTTTCGCAGCTCTTTAGCTCCTCTAACATCTGCTGCATATCCGCAAATTCGCCGGCGTACGCCTCAACAAAACGCTCTAAGGTGCTGATACTGCCACGGTCAAATTGCACCAAACTGCCGCGTTTAAGTCCGGCAAAGATGAGCTTAAAGTCGCCCGGACTCATCGGCAAAAACGGCAAAAGTGCAAGCCCTGCCCGGAAATCAACCGCCACCAAACCTGCCTGCGGGTCATCGTCGGTGCCTACCCGCTTCAGGCAGTTCGGTTGACTCTTGCAGGTTGACCACTCGTACTGCCTTGCAAATTCGTGTGCCCCCATATCGTGCAGCAGTTTCACAAACTCGGCCATGAATCGGCGCTTCGCCCGATATTCCGCAGAACCAAGCTGCTGCTCGTCAACTTCCCTGCCTTTGTACCAGGCTCTCAACAGGTCCAGGTGGTCGTCAACTTCCAGCCGCCATGTGCGTCCATCGACCCATTCGCTCAACTCTCCACAACTGCCGAGATTGCCGTCAATAAACGTTGCGTGAATATCTACTACACTGCTTTCATCACCGAACCGAATCTTAGCTGCCCGACGGATAAACTTTTGCCAGATGGCGCCGGCGCGGGCTGCTGCCGGATTACACTGAAGCTGAAAAGGCCCCTGAAAACCAACCCAGTAGAGCACATTGCGAAAGAGTCTTGAAAAGGCCGAAGGTGGAATAAGAATCTTCATTGCATAAATACCACCAACCTCGATACCACCGACAGGCCCTTGCGAGCCAATCTCCAGCACCTTCACCCGATACACCTGCCCGGCAAAGCCGCCGCCGATAAACTTTTCAACGATTAGGCGGACTTCGGCTTTATTCGCCCCCGAAACCTCGGTTATCTCATAGACTAATTCGGCCCCGGCGTCGTATCGAGTTACCCGCGGCCGGCGATGCAATCCGGCGGCGCGAAATCTCTCGGAAAGCTTGTTGCAAATATCAACAGAATACTCCGCTGCCATTATCTATCCTTAAACCAAATTGCCAATCCATAGCTTGGTACATATCTGCAATATGCAGGCTGCATAAACCGCGGCCATCACGTCGTCCGCTAAAATCCCCCAGCCGCCGGGCAGTTTTTCAAGCAGCCTGCACGGCCAGGGCTTGACTATGTCGAACAACCGAAACCCCAGAAATCCGACCGCCATCGTAACGAGAATTTCCCACCCACCTGCCGCGTATGCTCCTATAAAAACCAGCGCCTGACCGGCTACCTCATCGGCCACGACCTCGCGCGGGTCATTGTCGCCCAATTCCTCAATCACAGCCGGAGAAAACCACACACATACTGTAGCGGCATCAAGCGCAAGAAGGCATAAAATAATCCACACAACAAACCTCGGCACCCCAAAGTAACACAATAGACCGAACACTACCGCAGGGGCCAGCGACCCCCACGTCCCCGGGGCCACCGGCAACCACCCCAACCCAAGATAAGATGTAAACAACCTCTTATTCATAACAACTCCCATTTAGCCCCGGCACCTGTGGCCGGGGTTTATTTACCCCCGCGTTTCACGCGGGGTTCTAAACGTCCTTTATTACCACGAAAAAACCACTAAATTTTCTCTAACATCTTCAGGCAGTACCAGTCGGTCATACCCGCGATATAATCACATACCGTCCGCTCCAGTCCCTCGGTTGACACCAGTTGCTGAAAATAACGGGGCATCAGCTCCGGCGCGGCACAAAACTTTTCAAATACCTCTGTAAGCCATTTAGCCACATCTTTATTTATCGACTGTAACAATTCGTGCATATACATTTTCTCAAAGAGAAAGTCTTCGAGCCGACCAAGCTCGGCCCCTGCGGTATCACCAAGTGCTATCAGACTGCCCCCAGACTGATAAACATCGGACGGCGACTTGACACCCGCCGAAATGATTGCAGCTTCGCTTGTATGTAAACAGTCGCTCACGAGCATATCAATAATTGTTTTCGCGGTTCTTGTATTGCGGACGGCACTATCGTCAATGGCGGCAGCGTTGATTTTGGCCTGGGCATCGGCGAACAGCTTTATATCTTTGAGTTGAGCTTCCATGATAAGCCCCGACCGCAAGCCGTCTTCAAGGTCGTGGCAGTTATATGCAATGCGGTCGGAGATGTCGGCGACCTGCCCTTCGAGCGAGCAATTCGGCTCGCCGAAGTCATCAATTCGAGATTCATCGTAGGGGCTGTGATGCCGCCCAATACCGAGCCGGGTCTCGTACATTAAATTCAACCCTGCAAAATCCGGGTAAGGGTGCTCTAACAAATCGACTATCCGAAGCGCCTGTCGGTTATGCTCGAAACCGCCGACCGATACCATCAAATCGTCTAACGTTTTTTCGCCGGCGTGTCCGAATGGGCTGTGACCAAGGTCATGGGCCAGGCATATCGCCTCGGTGAGACTTTCATTCAGGTTCAACACCCGGGCGATAGTCCTGCCAATCTGCGCAACTTCGATACTGTGTGTCAGCCTTGTTCGATAATGGTCATTGACGCCTGGCATAAAAACCTGCGTCTTACCCTCAAGCCTCCTGAATGCCGAACAGTGCATTATACGGTCGCGGTCTCTTTCAAAAGCCGTCCTGTAGGGGTGCGGCTTTTCCTTGAAACCCCTTTGGCGACTCCGGCCTTCACTAACAGCATAACAGGCAAGCTCACCACTCATTTCTCACCGTAGGGCATACTTCGCATACTATTTCTCTTGTGTGCCACCCTTTTCTCTGAAAAGGGTGCGGCCTATTTAGCCCTGACACCTGTGGTCAGGGTTTATTTAGCCCCACGTTTTACGTGGGGTTCTGCCCAACAAATCCAAATTTGACAGACTACCCGCGCATGGCAAAACACTTCTTGCAGAGAGCTTTTACAGGTTTGGCAGCTTCTTTTCAAGACTTATTTGTTTGAGCAGTTCATACAGTTCGGTCATACTCTGACTGATAACATCGGTCCCGCTGCAGACATGCATGAAACTCGTATCCCCGTCCCATCGCGGTACAACATGAATGTGCATGTGCCCCGGCAGTCCCGCCCCGGCGCGTCTGCCGAAATTCATACCGACATTGAAACCATGCGGCGAAATAGCGGCGCCCAGAGCCGTTTGACAATCTCTGCACAGTTTTACAAGCTCCAAAAGTTCTTCGTCGGTTGCCTCATCGAGCCTTTCAATATGCCGCATCGGCGCAATGAGCAGATGACCGTTGTTATAGGGAAACCTGTTAAACACCACCACGCTCTTAGACGTCCGCCAAAGTACAAAGTTGCTTTTGTCACGCTCAGGTTCTGCGATATAATTGCATATAAAGCAACCCTCCGCCTCGCTCAAGGCCTCAATATATTCCATTCGCCACGGAGCCCATAGGTTTTTGCGTTCCAAAGAGTCAAACCCCCACCGATTATTGGCTAAGCAGTTTGATACTTATGTTTTGGTCAACACTTACGGTCGGAACCGTATCTCCTAATGGCATCATAAAACCTGCCTCAATGTGGACCTTGTAATGTTGCTCCTCGCTCTCCAGCGTTCCGGTATCAATGTTAAAAATCTGCTCACCGGCCCCTTCAAGCGAATGTAACTTGAATTTCCGCAGGAAACCGAACATACCCCTCATATTGAATGAACCCTTATACGGTCTCGGCCAGTTCTTCACCCGTGAATCACTGAGCTTATAGGAGCTGACAATCACCGCCTTCCGGCCGGAGTCCGTTTCCTCCACACGGTCAAGAGTATAAGTAGTTTCTCTTGCGGCAGGTATTGGCATCGGCAAAGCTATAAACTGCGTCGCTTTCCAGCTTTGTCCCGGCTCAACACCGGCAGCAGCGTCTTCAATGCTCGCAATCGAATCCCAAAAATGCCACTGAAAAGCAGAAAAGTCGGTTATCATGTCCGGATTCTTTATTCGCCCCTGTCGGCCCGTGTTCGATGCAAAGGCCTTGTCACCGCACCGCCTTACCAGCGCCTTAAGGTCGGTGTAATCTTTGATACGACCGGTAGGAGTTATCCGGAACCGGAAACTCTGTCCCGCAAGACTTTCGGCCCCGTCACGCTCAGAAGCCTTGCGCACAACAGAAGTGCGAGTAACTCTGGCAGATTCACATCTGCCCTCTATCGTGCTCAGCCCGTAGGGATCAAGTTCAACAGCCTTGTATGCGATTACCATCTCCAGTTTTTCGCTCATCTTCTGTGCTTTGCTTTTACCGCCTTTGGTGGATGAGCCAGTCGAGTCAAGGTTGACCTCGATATCTCTGGACGAAACCAGCTTATACCGCAGCACAGTGCCCTCACTGAAATCCACGGAAAGCAAATTCTGCGTGCTAAGTTGCCCCTGCCGGCATCCCGCAAGGGACAAGACTATAATACTCGTAAACGTCAGACTAAAAATGGTACGCACAATCAGAGCCTTTCAATAAAAACGGGTGCATCCGTAATTTGTAGGTAACCTATCATAATCCCTATTTAGCCACGCCTGTCCCAACACATCGGGGCGTTTTACGCGGGGTTTTCACCAAGCCCCGAAGGGGCGACAGAAAACAACCTTTACCGCCTCAGTCAACCATTTCCAACGCGGTTGAATAGGTAAGCTTTATCGTTAATACATCCGGCCCCTTATCCGGTTTTTGCTTAGCCGATGGCTCGGCAGCGGTATAGGTTGTAACGAACTTTTCATTGTACTTAGCCACTTTCCCCGTTGCCAGGCCTAAAACCATTTGGCCGGTGTAAGTCTCGTCCGTGTCAAACATGTTTGCAAAAAGTCCCATCCCATCGGCCATCCTTTCAGCACCTGCCGGAGCCTCTGGACTTTCCTCAGCGGTCATATTTACAACAGCAATCTTATTCTCACCCTGGCCCGTCACCTTCTCGATTATATAAGTCTTCTCGAAAGCCTTCGGTACCATCAGACGCTTCTGAGGGGTCACAGTCCTGGTCCAACTATCACCCGTACGAAGCACCCTCTTGTCGGCATCCGGCAAAGACTGGATCTCGTGGCGATTTTGGATACTGTTATCGCTCAAAAGGGCCTGTGCCACTTTGCCGGCCTGGCCTCCGGTCACCGCTTTTCGGATATTCTCGGCATCGAGTACCTCCACACCGCCATCCGAAGCCAGTTTGATTTTGTAGCTCTTGCCAAGCAGGCTTGCCAGAGGCTTTTTCTTGTCAGCTTTTCTGCTGCTGTCGAAGTCAAACTTGACCTCGTCTTTATCCTTTGCGAAGTACTTTAGGCCTTTTATCGTAATCTTGGCAACTGCCGCCCCTGCCTCATCCACACTCTCTATCTCCTGCAGGAACCTGATTTCGCTGGTAGTGCTTCTCGGCTCATACCGGACCTTACCCAGTGACGGCTGCTCAAACTTGAAATCCTTGGAATCCTCTTCCGTTATTGTGTAGCTCGTCTTGCCACCGACATCAAATTTCAGAGCTAATTCCACTTGGGGTGCGCATCCGCCAATAACAACCAAAAGGCAAACAGACCCTGCCAGAGCAAATAAAATTAACTTGCCGGTCATCTATCATCTCCTTTATTTGTAACCACATCGCTCTTAACATACGCAACACCCGACAACTATATTGTTATCGGCTGCAATAGCAACTCTTTTTATATATAATTTACTCAAACTGACCGACCCGCTGCGACGTGGCGCAGACGCGGCGAGTGGCCGGTTTGAGAATGCAAAAATCAAACTGCAAAATGCGGCTCGACTGAGCTCGCCGAAGTCAAAATTGCCGAATCCCGATAAACCGGGATGGCTGATTTTATTGATTTTTTTATGTTATACAACATCTTGTTAAATAAAAAGTTACGTCAATTTTTAACCATAAATCGGTCAGTTTGAGTTATTTAGCAACCTGCACCACCGGGGCTTTTATTATCACACCCCCCGGTTGGCGTTGATTTTGTTAATTTGGTCCACTTTTGGAAGCTTGGTCTTGTTCTTGGGCAAAATCCAACAATTTCTCTCTGCGATGCTTTTCCTTAATGAACAGCAGAAAGACTCCCGGCCCGAAAGCCCACAGCAGCACCGTTGCCCCAAAAACCAGACCGGTATATGAACCCCTGACACAGTAGCAGTCCTCCTGACGGGTAACATAAATTGGGACTGACACAAAAAACTCTAAGATTGTTCCCCCAATCAACGCCCTCAGGACCTTACCTACCCACGTGTAATGGTCGCCTTGCCGCCAATAGATACAAAAGATGACCGACCAGAGGCACCATAGAGCGAGGGGGATTAATATCAGGACGTAATGATAAGAAAAGTACACACAGGAGAAATATGGCGGTCCATCTTCAAATGCAGCCCCCGGTAGCAGGTCCAGTAGTGAGAAAAAAAGGCCGACTGATAAAAGTGCTACTGCAAAAGCGGCGGATATCGCTGACCGTTTCATGGGTCGGCCTTGGGGCTGGACTTTGATTTTCCATATCCTGCCCGGGCAAAGAAAAAACCACTGGCTCAGAAAAAAAAACGCTAAATAAATAGCCACGAACAGAAAATAGCCCAACTTACCCATCTCCTTTATGACAGGAAACAGCGGCACTGGAAAAGCAACTTCAGGGGTTCCCATAATACCCGCCCCCTCATCCCAAAGTGCCGCTAATGCCCACCAGATACCAAGCCCAAGACACGATACCCACCCGGCCAGAAGAAGCCACCGAAACAAAGACGCTGTTTTTTTGGCCCTAATCATAATATTCCCTTTCATTTTCAACTAACCGCCTGTCGCACATTATAACCGATTTTTCATCAAAGAATCTTCTTTATTTTTTTTCACACTATTTACTATTTTTGTGTAAGTGCAAAACTTGACAGGGGACACAAAATACCTGATTTTAATTTCATCCCGGTTCAGGGCAACGGCAGGCGAACGCCCCCGGCTTTGCGCATTATTAGCGTCTTTTTTTGCTTGAATCCGGTGTTAAAATATGGTAAAATGCAGTTTTATGATTCTGTCCCTCGAAGTTCTGCAGCACCCGGCGGAGGTTAAAAAATGAAGGCGAAATGCCCACACTGCAAGAATAGATGGTCCGTGTCGCGTAAATACTCCGGCACCACCATTACATGCCCATCGTGTCGGGAGCCGGTGGGGCTGGCACCATCTGCGCCGATTGGAGCAATGATGCTTACTGCCGTTATATCAACCAGCCTGGCCGTCGCCGTCAACTACTGGATGCTGTCAAAAGAAACCGACGTTGGTAAGGTCAACGCCGCCGTTACCGAATTGCAGGCGGAAATAGACGCAACAACGGCACAATTCGATAAACTCAACGAGGAATTTGCTCGGATTCAAAGCCAAATCGAGCGTCTCGCCATCCAACCAACAACAACTTCCCAGTTCGCCGGGGCCGACAGACCTTCAGCTATACAAATCGCCGCCCCCCGAAAAAAATATGATTATGACGAAACGGCTGGCGCCGACTCCGAAACAGGAGACCAGACAAACGGCACAACTGAATCGAAGGATGCTCAGGACCAGCCTCAAAAGGCCAACCAGGGGCTGGACGACCCCGAATCGCTGCTAATCTTTACGGGCGTTATCAAACAAACTCTCGGCCCACAACTGTTTGTGGGAAGCTCTACAAAGAAAGCCAATCAGTTCACCTACAGCAACTTCAAATACGTACCACCTTTCGTACTTGATGAATCAGCCGTTATTGAGGTGGCCCCGGGTGTGGTACTTTCGGAAGACATGGCGGAGTCAAATGTGACGCTCTATGTGGTAAAGGACGGAAAGTACGAGTATAAAGAGACGATAGGCACAATAAAAATTCCCAAACTGGTAAATAAGTACCGGGAAACAAACCTGATTGATGTTCCCGAGCAAAAATTGGTTGAATTTCAAGGCGACCAGCCAATAGTAAGGAGAGGCGCAAGGCCTCTGCCCAAGCAAAAAAACCGTAAAGTAGCTCGACAAGAAATGTGGAGGGATATAATTAATCGAAAAAGACAACAGAAAAAACAACTGTCGAAGTAAATGCGAAATATCGGATAATACTTTCGGGGATAAAAAGATGCTTATGAAACGACGTGATTTTTTGAGATTTTCGGGTTTAACAGTTGCCGCTTTTACATTGCAGGGATGTACTGGATACCAAAACAAGCGTTATTACGTCAAAAGGCCCAACATTCTTTTTTGTATCGCAGATGATTGGAGCTGGCCACATGCCGGAGTGTATGGCGATCCGGTAGTTCTAACTCCGACGTTTGACCGATTAGCCGCAGAAGGTGTCTTGTTCGAACATGCTTATGTCTCCAGCCCATCATGCACACCCAGCCGGGGGGCAATCCTGACCGGTCAGTATCACTGGCGCCTGGCCGAAGGTGCCAACCTGCATTCAACTCTTGATATCAGTTATCCGGTCTACCCCTTACTCCTCCAGGAGGCAGGTTATCACGTAGGCTACTGGCGAAAATCCTGGGGGCCCGGTGACCTGAAAGCCGGCGGCTATGTTGATGCGCACCCATGCGGAACACACTATCGCAAAGGTTTCAGGCAGTTTCTTGATGACCGCCCCAAGGACCGCCCCTTCTGCTTCTGGCTGGGTTCAAAGGACCCACACAGACCCTATAAAAAGGGCAGTGGTCGAGATTCCGGCATTTCTGTTGATGAAATCCCCGTTCCCGGTTTCTATCCTGACGTCAAAGAAATTCGCTCGGATATTGCCGATTATTACTTCGAAGTGCAGCGTTTCGACCGCGACTGCGGCAACGCCATCCGGCTGCTCGAAGAGATTGGCGAACTTGATAATACGCTCATTGTCATGACCAGCGATAACGGCATGCCCTTTCCGCGGTGCAAATCCAACATCTATGAGATGGGTGTACGTATGCCGATGGCAATTCGCTGGGGGGCCGAGGTTCGCGGCGGACGGCGGGTAACGGACTTTATGTCATTGACTGATCTGGCGCCAACGTTTCTGGAGGCAGCGGATGTTCCGGTACCGCAGCAGATGACCGGGCGGTCGCTGCTGGGCGTGTTACTGTCCGAAAAGCAGGGGCGGATCGAGCCTGAACGGGACCATATTGTATTTGGCAAGGAACGACATGTGCCGGCACAGGCAGCGCCTTCAATGGTGGGCTATCCATGTCGTGGCATAAGAACAGACCGTTATTTGTATATTCGCAACTTCAAACCCGACCGCTGGCCGGCAGGTGTGCCTTCCGGCGCAACGCATCCTATGAGCGTTTATCCTGATTGCGATAACGGCCCGACCAAACAGTACCTCATCGAGCATTTACATGACCCTGAGAGCAAACGGTATTATGACTGGTCATTTGCCAAACGACCCGCAGAAGAATTGTATGATATATCCAAAGATCCGCATCAGCTTACGAATCTTGCCGAAAAGAAATCGTATGCCGGGCTTCGGAAAAAGCTTTCAAAAATGCTTACGGCAGAACTGAAAGAAACCGCCGATCCACGCGTAATTGGTGATGGCGAAAAATTTGA
>QNBT01000009.1 GCA_003644205.1 Planctomycetota bacterium
ATATAGAAAAAGTCAAACCAGAGATTGAACGGATTTGTCGGCGTTTGCCGGTAAAACGATTAGGTCTGTTTGGTTCCGCGTTGAGCCGGAATTTTTCCCGAAGCAGCGACATCGATGTTTTGGTGATTTTTGATTCGGGTGAGAATATCGATCATTTCGATAAGTATTTTGAATTAAAAGAGCAGTTGGAAGAAATTTTTAAACAGGAAGTCGATCTGGTCGTTGACAAAAAATTCAAAAACCCAATCTTCAGAGAATCCGTTGACAGGACAAGGACCGTTATTTATGAAAGAAGAAGCAACAACGCCCGACAAAAGGCAGGAGTGAATCTGGAAAGTAGTCAGAGAAAATGTTCCACAGTTAATTGAGTTTTTATCGACCCCGACCACGGGTGTCGGGGCTAACCGAAAATCACTTGCCTGCCACTATACCAATCTTTACCATTCTAACTATGTCTGAAATTGTCGGATATATGTTTACCTGGACAACATATGGAACGTGGCTGCAGGGTGACGCACGTGGATATGTAAAGAACGGTAAAATTCTTTCAGAGAACAAGGGATTAGAAAAGGCCAATCGTAAAAAACAAAAGTCAGAAAGTGTAATTTTAACGGCACGGGAAAAACAAATTATACGTCAGGTAATTTTGACCGAAGCTGATAGAATCGGTCATAGCATAGAAGCTTTGAGTGTATGTACAAACCATATCCATTTAGTGGCAAGGCCACATTCAGAATCGATCGAAAAAATTGCAGGAAGGTATAAAAGCCTGACCACGAGAGCACTTTGGGAAAATGGCCGAACCGGTCGAATCTGGACAAAAGGTTTCGACAAACGATTTTGTTTCTCCGAAG
This sequence comes from Planctomycetota bacterium, assembly GCA_003644205.1. Classification (GTDB taxonomy): domain Bacteria; phylum Planctomycetota; class Phycisphaerae; order Sedimentisphaerales; family Anaerohalosphaeraceae; genus QNBT01. Next base: position 855 of record QNBT01000009.1, read on the forward strand.
AAAAACTCTTGCGAAAAATACAATATGTTAAAAACCACAACAATTAGCCCCCGGACCTGTGCCGGGGGTTTCTAAGTGACTTTTGCCGCAAGGCGATTTACTCTGTGATAGAAAATAGCGAAGGACAAACCAGAAATATGGTGATGGTGGTATTGCGAGGGAAGTAGTTCACTATCTACAAACCACATAGTCAAGGTTATACTTTAATATCGAGGATAATTGGAAGCACAAAATGGATTTAACATCTATACTATTTTGGATAGCAGTGGTAATTGTGGCTTGGCTCGGATTACGCAATGTAATTACTATTTTTATTGGTTCATCGCAAACGGGGCCATTAAAGCATGGTCAACATCTATGCCATGCAACCTCACTTCTTCTATATTGGGGAGCTTGTGGATTTGCAATATATTATCGTATATGGTGGCCATTGGCTGTCGGCATAATATTAGAGTTGCTCTTTCGGAAAAGTATTATTCGGTCAGGGGAAATAATATACAAGTGTGAAATAGAAATGTTATTTGCCGTACGTACTGACAACATTAATGAATTGATAAATCTTATTGAACAAGGTGCCGATATTAACTGGAAAGACTCAAAAATGGAAGGTGTGACAGCGCTTCATGAGGCGGCGCGAAAAGGCAATATAGAAATAGCAAGATACCTATTGCAAAATGGGGCTGATATTAATTCAAAAAACTATAATGGCCTTACACCCTTACATATTGCCGCTTATTGTGGTGAAAACATCATAGTAAATACTTTGATTGCAGAAGGTGCCAAGGTTAACGCAAAAGCCAAAGATAATATTACACCGCTCCATGCAGCGGCATCAATGGGGCATCAAGATACTGTGGAATTACTAATTAACAACGGTGCTGAAGTTCACACAAGAAGTTCTAAGGATGCTTTAACTCCGCAAGACTTTGCAACACGTGATGGACACCAAGGTGTTGCAGGTTTTCTATCAAGATATTAAGGCATAACCGATTGCTACGCCTGACCGATATTTTGAGTGTGAATTTTTTTCAGTGTCAGTTGGATCTGTGTCATTGTAAACGTGCATTGTGATGTTGTAGGCTTACATTGCGAAATTGCAGGTTTACATCGTGGTGTTGTGAGTTTACAATGTGGCATTGCAGGCTTACATTGAGCCGGCCAGAGTTGTTATGCAAAGGATTTTGCTAATGGATAAAAAAATTACAATTCGAGAATTGAATATACAAAACGATACAAGAAAAATCCTTGACCTCTTGTCATAGGAATACCCCCATCCCCAACCCCCCGGCAGCGCCGGGGGCTAAATAATTTGTATGTTACCCCTCCCTCGCGGTCGGAGTTCCGTTTTCTTTCAGTCTGGCGTTGAATTTTGCGAATTAGTCCTGCGGGTCGAGGATGTCCTCGTAGAACTCGGCGTATTTGTCTTTGTTCTCGGTCTTTCGCATCGCGATGGCGGCGCGTGGGTGTTGGTTAAGTATACCTGTGACGGCGTACGGTATCATATAGCCCCATTCGATTTCTTCGCGCATCGGTATCATGTAGTCCTGGATGACCTTCAGGATGGGCTTGATGTCGAACTTTGGATTTTTCAAGAAGCCGATGAGCAGTTCGAGTGGGCAGTTTCCTGCGCCCCGGCCGATGCCGTACAATGAACCGTCAACGAGATTACAGTCGTAGCGGATGCCTTCAATGGTGTTGGCAAAGCCCAATTGCTGGTTGTTATGACAATGCATGCCGATTGTTTTTCCGGGCAGGTGCTCCTTGTACAGGTTGACAAGATAGTGGATCTGTTCGGAAAAGAGATGTCCGTAACTGTCAACCACGTAAACGGTCCCGGCGGGACATTTGGCAAGCTGGTCGAGAGCCTCTATGAGGTCAAATTCACTTTCTTTCGATATGGCCATGATGTTGACAGTTGTTTCATAGCCGAGGTCGTGCACCTTGTTGGTAAGGGCGATAGCCTTGTCAACATCCTTGACGTAGGTGGCGGTGCGAATCATATCGACCGGACTCTTATCAACAGGAGCAAACTGCTGGTCGGCGACTCGGTGGGCATCGACCATAATACTGAGCTTGATATTTGATTCGATCCCGTCAATGACCTCTCGGATTTTTTCGTCGTCACAGTACTTCCACGCGCCGAAGTCGCCGGGCGGGGCATATTTCCTGCTGGAGCGATAGCCCATCTCCATGTAGTCAACACCTGCTTCGGTTAGAGCCTTGTAAACGGCGCGGACGAATTCATCCGTGAAGTAATGGTTATTAATCAGTCCACCGTCACGAATCGTACAATCCAATACCTTAATTTCTTCTCTATACATATTCAGCTCCATGTAAGTATTTGTAAGTATGCTCAGCGGCCACTGTGTCAATATAGGGCATCGAGCGTTTCGGCGACAATTTCGGTTGAGACGTCATGGGCCCATTGTCCATCTCGGCAAAGGGCGGCTCCAATATCGGCCAATAACACGAATTTAGGTCTTTGACCGACAGCCTTTTTATCACATTTCATGGTTTCAATCAAGTTCTTTTTGGCTAAAGAAGACGGTGTTTTCAGTGGCACGTCAAGTTCGGCCAGGACGGCTTTTATACGGTCAAGACGTTCATTTGAGCCAAGTCCGAGCCTTTGGGCGATAAGTTCGGCCCCGACAATTCCGATGGCGACCGCCTCGCCATGAAGCAATTCGAAGCCGCTGACAGATTCGACGGCGTGGCCGATGGTGTGGCCGAAATTAAGGATTCGGCGTTTATTCATCTCCGTTGGGTCTTCGGCTACAACACCGGCCTTTATCTTGCAGTTCTTATATGCGACTTCCTGCAGCACTTGCGAGTCTCGATTCAGGACAGCCGACATGTTTTCCACGAGATAGTTGAAGTATTCGCCATCAGCGATGAGTGCATGTTTTACCGACTCAACGAGGCCGGCTCTGTACTCTCTCTCGTCGAGTGTCTGCAATGTTTCTACGTCGATATACACGGCAGCAGGGTGCCAGAAGGCGCCGAAGGCATTCTTGCTGACAGTTGAATCGACTCCTGTCTTGCCGCCCACGCTCGAATCGGCCTGGGCAACGGTGGTTGTGGGAATGTGTACCACCTTGACGCCACGCTTGAAGATTGCAGCGGCAAATCCGGCAATATCGCCCACCGTTCCGCCGCCGAGGGCAACAATGACGCTGTCCCTGCCGAGGAAAGCCTTTTCCATGGTCTCGATTATTGAAACGACGGTGCCGATGTTCTTTGAAACCTCACCTGGTGGATCGATTACGAAGGCAGGCACATCCTTTTCGCCCAACAGCTTCTCCAGGTGCCCGGCGGCGACGAGGTTGGCATCGGTTACAACAAACTTTTGCAGTTGCGCGTATTGGGTCTCCAGCCGGTGCCACAATTTGGAGATTGTGCCGCTTCCGATGTGGATTTTGTAGCTGCGTTTTCCAACCGCCGGTACTGTTACTTCGATTTCGCTCATTACAACTGTTCCCATAAATTCGTGGCGCGGGCATTATTATACCGGAAGGATGGGGAGATGTGCTAATAAGAAATGACCGTATGGATGGAATAATCCGACAGCTTTTCCCGTCCGGCAAGGTCCGTCAACTCGACAAGAAAGCTGATACCGACGATTTCGGCTTCCAGCTTTGCCATGAGCCTGCATGCAGCGGCCATTGTGCCGCCTGTAGCGAGCAGGTCATCGACCATCAGAACCTTCGAGCCGGGTTTGATTGCGTCGCTGTGGACCTCTAAAGTATCAGTGCCGTATTCCAGAGCGTATGTTACCACCTCAGTCTTGTATGGGAGCTTGCCTTGTTTTCTGATGGGAATAAAGCCTGCTTCCACCCCCTTTGCCACAGCCGAGCCGAAGATCAGCCCCCTGGCCTCGACAGCGGCAACGTAATCCACATCGAATCCGATAAAAGGTTCGGCCAGAGCATCGACTGCTGCTGCGAAAGCATCCTTATCGGCCAGCAGCGGTGTGATGTCCCGGAATAATATCCCCGGTTTGGGAAAATCAGGCACATCTCGGATATAGTCTGCAAACTGGATAGTTGTTTTCGCCACAGCAGCCACCACTACAATATTCAGCCTCGAACGTTTACTCGTCGGTCATAAGCTCGTTGAGCTTTGTCAGTGCATCTCGTTGAATCTGTCGAACTCGCTCTCTTGTAAGCCCTATTTTGCGCCCGATTTGCTTCAAAGTCAACGGTTCATTGCCGCCTAAGCCGAACCTCAGACTAAGGACTTCGGCCTCCCGGGGCTCTATCTCGCTGAGCAGTTCAACGGCCTTGGTTAATTCTTCATCGGTGCCTAACACATCTTCAGGCAGGGTAATTTTACTATCTTCGATGTCCTCGTCAAGTACCGCATTGCTTTCGGCGGAATTTTCCTGAAAACCGGCGCTCACCACTTCAATTATTTGCTGTACAGCTTTCGCTTTTCTCAGGGACAGATTTATTGCTTCGGCCATTTCTTCCAGTTCAGGATATCTGCCTAATCTGGTTTCGAGCCTTGCAGCCGTGTAGCGCCATTGGTTTACAAGTTCGACCATGTAGGTAGGTATGTGTATCGGCTGAGTGTTGGTCAGCAGCGCCTTTTTGATGCTCTGCTTTATCCACCAGGAAGCGTATGTGCTGAAACGTACACCGTGTTCGGGGTCAAAAGAATCGACTGCACGCAAAAGGCCGAGATTGCCCTCTTCGATTAAATCACCAAGCGTTAGTCCCCGGCAGGGGAATTTCTTGGCGATATTAACAACCAGCCTCAGATTACTCCGAACCAGCCGGTCTCTTGCTTGGGGGTCCTGTTCCTCGATGATAAGCGTGGCAAGATACTTTTCCTCTTCCCAGTTAAGCAGCGGTGATTCGTCGATTTCCTTCAGATACTCTTTTATAGTTGCGTCAAACGCCATAAAACCTTCTCCCGCCCGACCGCGACAACACGAGGCTGTGTGGCCATTCGGGCAAATATAGGGTTACCAGTTGATTTTTCCCGTTTGCTCACAGGTAAGAACCTTTATAACAACAAGTTATGGTCTCACTCGCGGGAATCTTTTACCCTTAAGGGTATTCAGGCCTGTTATCCGAGGCCTTATCGGAATAAAGTACACATTATCAGCGCAAAGGCCACCCCATAGTATCGACCAAGGACAGGTCGAGGTTTAGTGGTCATTTGGCGATAATATGTCGGATTAAAGCCAGGTATGTGATGAAACGCCACTTTAGGAATTCAACTGAACAACACTTAGCGGGGCGGCTTATTAGCTTGGAACCATTCCTGTGATGCTCGCGATTCTACCAAGAAGTTCGTGTCCAAATTTTTGTTAAGATTTTCAAAAGTCTCTGCGATTTCACGTTCTTTCTGCCACGCTCCTGTGATTTCCTTGAAAATTCTAATTCTTTCAGGTTTGTCAGGGAGTGGAAGTTGGATTTCCTTTATATCCTCCCATTTGATTGTTTGTCTCCCCATTCCGATAGCTCGAGCCAACATATCGTTTCTTAACTCAGTCGTCCGAAGGACTGCCCAAAGGTACAGGGTATCGTAATCATGGTCGCACCGGGCAACTGTATAGCTGCCCGATGCAAGGGCGTTTTCGAATTCTGGGGTTATAAAGCCGATTGCACCATATATGGAATTGTATTCTGAAAAAACCAAGTCGCCAGATTTGACTTGTATCATTGTTTTATAGTTGATGTCTTTGCCCATACGGATTTCGCTTATCTCAATTCTGCCGTCATACCTTATTCTGAGGATAGGAAATTGTTTATTAGGAAAATCGTTGGGTCTGAGCTGGTTCGTGGTAACGGGTTCTGCGAGTTCCGATAATTTAACAACTTGGTGTCCAGCCCTTCGCCACTTGGGAACTAAGCGTCCAGGTTTAGAGAGACAGTATTTTAGGTCAAGCCTATGACGAAGCTTTTCGGGGGGGACAACCCACTTAGTTTGTAAACCATCTTTGAAGCGTGTAAACTCGGAGCATATGTTGATGATTTCGGCATTCGCTAACTGTCGTGCCTTCTCTATCTTAGCTTTGCTTGAAGTCACGGGAAGGTCATCCACACCAAGATAAATTGACGGGTACATAAATGCAGCCGGTTGACTCTCGGAAAGGCGTTTTTTCTTTTCTAAGTACATAAGCGCAGTTTTGACACGCGATCCAGACATTCGAAAAGCGTCGCCATGTAAAGAAATGACGGCCTTGATGACGAAGTGCTTTCGTATGTAATCTCTCACAAAGGCATAATCGTCTGATGAGAGTACGGTTTCATCGATGACTGTGAGAATCTTGCCCCCAGCCTTCAAAAGCCTATAGTACCGTTCCATGAACATCGCGCTACTCCTCATGCGGGATCTTATCCTCGCTGATGAGGGAGCAATTTTGAGCAACTCATATTGTTTCAGTATTCGAGCTTCATCTTCATTTGCTAGTTCGTACCACATAGAAAAGGGAGGATTGGTTAAGACTACGTCGAAACCTCTGATGGCGTTAAAGTTGTTTCTTAAGTCGCGTATCTCTGCTTGGAGTTCTATAGAATCGCTCGGATGAATTATTATTTCGTTGTCCAAGCCATCGCACTTATATATATGGCTGCCTCCGTCACCGTGGAGATACATGTTGATGCGCGCGATTCGAGTAAGCTGCGGATCTGTGGCGTCATCAATCCCGTATAGAGAGTCGGCACAGAGCTTCGAAATTAACTCGCTTTTCTCGTCGTTAGAATAACTATCGTTACGCCTGATTTGATTGCGCATTTCTGCAAGTGCCTCGATCAAGAAACCACCCGTACCACAACTTGCATCAAGCACCTTGTCTATGTGGCGCTTATTTGCTTGGAGGTCTGCAAGTCTCGTAGCCAAGAGGACGATGCTTCTTGGGGTGAAAAACTGACCAAGTGCTTTGCCGCGCATAGTCGCGCTAAGAAAGGTTTCAAATAGGCGCCCATTCAGATCCTCATCTATGCCAAAAAGGTCGACTCTTTCGAGTTTTTTAACAACCCCCTTTATTGTTTGCGGCCTCAGATTTATTGTATCGTCTGCATCAAAAATACGTTTTTTATTGTTCTTTGTTATATCTTCTTCAATTTGTTGGAGCAGCTTCCTAAATTGCAGGTCGCTGAGTGGGTTTGTGGTATCAGATTCACGGGATTCGATCCATCTTACGGAAAATGTTACGGATGTCTTCGGAACTTCTATTTCTTTTTTGCTGTCTCCCGGTGGTTCGTGAAGAAGTCGGTCATGCCACAATTTAAGAAAAATAATCTTTATAAATTCCATGAAGGCAGAAGCGGGGCTCCGCTTTTCAGCCTTCCATATATACTTGTGACAGGAGAGAAACAGTTTCTGGGCATCTTCTTTATCGATCCTCTTGAGTTTTACCTTCTGATCCAAGCTTTGTTCGGTTTTGCGGGCAATAAGATTGTTGCGGGCAACAAGATTTCGAAGTTTTTCGTATTTCTCATTGCCAATAACAAAGTCTGCGAAGTCCAACTCCAAAATAGCTTCCTCAGCATCCCATGGGAAAAGTCCCGTTCTTATTCCATTTGAAAGAATAAAGTGCCTAACAGGTTTTCTCTTAAATTTTCGGTTTAAAACCAAGCAGTAGTGAGCACACTTTTCTACCCAATCATAAATGTCTTCGGTTGGAGCTTTAGCGTCAATAACAAGCCTGGGGATACGATTCAGAACAATGCAGTAGTCAGGCTTATAGTCACCTCTTTTAGATTTCGGTGATATGCCAAGCTTTTTTAGAGCTTCCTTCGTTTTTATATGCTTGTCTTTATAACCGAAGTCCGCGAGCATTCTGGTTATAAAGAATGTCTCAACCGACGCCTCATTGCTCAGGTCATTGAGACGGCAGTACATATTTCTATGCTGTTCGTCTGTGAGGTCGTCAAATAGAGTCCTACGTTTTGGCCTCATAAGCAAATCTCCTCGACCTCTCTTCGTCGGTTAAAAACAGCGAATACATGGAAATAGCCAATCCGAACTAATGATCAATATACCATGATCGCAGGAAAGTTCAACTTTTTTTCTTTTTTTTTGAATTGGCCCGCAAGAGGCTAGTCGATTGCCACAATTCGCTCGTTTGATTTGATGATCATTTGCCGATAGGCGCGGAGCGAGCAACGTCCGGCATTTTGCCAATTTGTGGTGTGTAAGTGCGCAGGCGGAAAGTGTAGGTGTAGTGATTGGCGCCCAGTCGGTACTGTGGATGGGGGCGTGAATTGTCGGTCCAGCCGTCATCACCTCCGACACCCGCGTCGCGGACTGTTCCTCTGCAAAAGAGCTTCGGCCGCAAATTTGTGAGTCCGCTATTTTTTGCTTTCCTGCTGCTCTTGCTCTTTCTGTTGCTCCTCTTTAGGTTTTTCTTCGGACGCTTGTTCCTGCTCAGGTTGTTCGGTTTTCTCAGGTTCTTGTTCCGTTTCTTGCTTTTCAGCTTTAGCCTCATCCGAGGGCTGTTGCCGGGGTTCTTCTTGATTTTCGTCCTTGGGCTGCTTATCTTCGACCTCGTCCGGGACCTGTTGAGCGGGTTGTTCTGCTGCTTCTTGCTGTTTGTCTTCGGTCTTGTCCTGGACCTGTTGTTGAGGTTCGGCTTGCTTCTCGTCCTCGGGCTGTTTGTCTTCGGGTTCCTTTGGTTCGGTTGCCTTTTGCTCCTTTTCTTTGGCCTGACTTGCGGGTTGTTGGGTTTCGGTCGGCTGCTCATCCTCACCGGGACGAGGTACAACGGCTGGTCCAGGGGCAAGAGGCCCGTCAAGCCCTCCTCGTCTCTTCGGCTTGCCTTTTCCGGTGGTATCGGCGACAGCGGCTTCGGCCTGTTGCCGTTCCTCGGCGGCCCAGCGGGCCCTTCGGAGGCTCAAACCAATTTTCCTGGATTCGGGATCGACCCTGAGAATCTTGACCTCGATTTCCTGACCCGTATCGACGACATCTTTCGGACTTTCGACCTTATGGTCAGCCAGCTCGGAGATGTGAAGCAGACCCTCCAGATCCGGTTCAAGCTCAACAAACACTCCGAAATTGGTCAACTTGGTAACTTTGCCTTTGACGATCTGGCCGGGTATATATTTCTCGGGGATCGCGCGAATCCACGGATCCTCGGTCATCTGTTTTAAACCAAGAGAGACCCGGTGCTTTTGTTCGTTGACATTGAGCACCACACACTTAAGTTCCTGGCCCTTCTCGAGGGCGTCACCTGGATGGTTGTATTTTCTTGTCCAGCTCAGGTCGGAAACATGAACCAGCCCATCGATGCCGGGTTCTATCTCAACAAACGCGCCGTAGTTCGTCAGCGTTGTGACTTTCGCGGTTACAATGGTGCCTGGAGGATACTTTTGCCCCGCGACCGCCCAGGGGTTGGTTTCAAGTTGCTTTATCCCTAAAGACATCTCCTGCCTGTCTTTGTTCACATCAAGGACAACGACGTCAATTTCATCGTTGAGGTTCAATATATCGGCCGGGTGTATAATGCGACGCGTCCAACTCATTTCGCTAATATGCACCAGTCCCTCAATGCCTTCTTCAAGGCGGACAAAAACACCGTAGTTCATAATGTTGACGACTGTGCCTTTTACCCTTGCGCCTATCGGGTAGCGCTCTTCAACAGTTTCCCACGGACTCGGTGTTTTCTGCTTCAGGCCGACGGATATCTTTTCGTTTTCACGGTCGAAAGCAATTACCACGCATTCAATTTCCTGCTCTATCTCGACTACTTCTGATGGATGTGAAATCCTTCCCCAGCTTAAGTCGGATATGTGCAGCAAGCCGTCCAGACCTCCCAGGTCCACAAATACACCAAAGTCGGCGATGTTCTTGACTACCCCTTTGCGGATTTGACCGACCTCGATTTCTTCGAGAAGTTTTTCTTTGCTGGACTCACGCTCTTGCTCGATAATTCTGCGCCTTGAGACGACTATATTGCGGTTGTCGATATCAATTTTGAGAATCTTGCATTCAATTTCCTGGCCGATGAATCTGCTGATATCACCCGGCTTTCGAATATCAACCTGCGAAGCCGGCATGAATACCGGAACGCCGATATCAACCAGCAATCCACCCTTGATGCGCCTTGTTACCCTCCCCTTGACCAGGTCCCCTTCCTTGGTAGTGGCAATAATCTGTTCCCAGCCCCTGATTCTGTCGGCCTTTCGCTTGCTCAGCAAAATCCCGCCTTCAGCATCAACCTCTTCGAGCAACACTTCAAGTTCTCTACCGGCGGTGATCTGGTCGGGGTCGTCGAACTCACTTGCGTCAACGATACCCTCGCTTTTCAATCCCAGCTCGACAATGACGTCGTTGCCGAGACGCGTAACAATTCGACCAGACAAAATCGTCCCCGGGATGAGTGTGTCAACCTTCCTGTCCAGTGCCTCGTCAAGCAATTGACTGTGCTCGTCGGTGAATAATTTATTTACCTGTCCTTCAATTTCTTCGTGCGATAAACCTAATTTGTTAATAATGTTTCTGTCAACCATAACTATACCTGTTTTCTTGTGGCGTCTGTCAAACCTGCCCACCTGTGTCCCACATTTACTCAGATGAGCCTACATAAAACACTTTCCATAACGTCATAGAATGAAAAACGCATAGGCCTACACAGCCAATGCGATACGTTAGTCTCGGATTAACTCTTCTTAAACCTTGTCATCACCGTGCGAATCAAAATCTCTTAGTTTTTCAACAAATTCGGCGATTATCCTGTCAGGAGTAGAAGCCCCTGCGGTAACACCGGCTATATTTTTACCATAAAGCAGCATTTTGTCAAGCTCCTTCCAATTCTGCAAATGAAAGGTCCGATTATTATGCTTCTTGCACAGTTCGGCGAGTTTCCTTGTATTAGCGCTGTGCAGACCACCCAAAACAAACATAATATCAACTTTCCTGCACAATTCCACTGCCGAACTCTGCCTTTTTATCGCTTCCGAGCACAAGGTATTTATCACCTTAAGCTCCGAAAAGCCCCTTTTCACCACTTCAGCAAGTATTTCCGCGAAATACTGGGGGCTTTGAGTAGTCTGGCATATCACACCAAGCTTGCCTCGGCGCGGTAACATCTGCAAATCGGTTCTGGAACCGACAACAAGCACATTCTTTGAAAAGCCAACTATGGCCTGTACCTCAGGATGATTCCGGTCACCGACAACTACAACTTTGTAGCCCTGTTCATTGAGCTTCTGGCTTATCTTTTGCAGTCTCTTTACAAGAACACAGGTGGCGTCAACCATTTGAAGCCCTTTGTGTTTAATTTGTTCCAACTGCCGGGCGGTTGCCCCGTGTGAGCGGATAAGTACTGTTCCGGAGTCTATCGAATCGACGGACTCAACGGTCTTAAGGCCGCTTCGAGCCAGTTCCTCCACAACGTCCTGATTATGTATAATAGGCCCCAGGCTGTAAACATTGTCTCGCTCGGCCAATGTCTTTTTGGCTAACTCGATAGCGCTATTGACGCCGAGACAAAAACCGCATTTATCAGCAAGCAATACCTTCATTCTATCTTACGCTTTCCAGCTTTGTCTGAGAGGTTTGGGAATAATCGAAAGGCTGTTTTCCGGTTTTAATCCTCAACTCGTTTTGCATGGCGCGCAGACGCGCGGTTAGCAGCACGGCGAATTCCTTATCACCCAATCCCTTCACCTCTTCAGATGCTATTGGCTCGCCGTAGCTGACCGAAATTTTACCGATTGAGGGAAACTTTTTGTGCCGTGGCCAACATTCGAACGCACCATCAATAACTGAGGGGACTACCTTTGCCCCGCTCCTGCGACTTAACAGCGCAACGCCCGGCTTCATATCAGCGATCCTGCCGTCGGATGTGCGGGTGCCTTCAGGATAAAGGCACACCGACCGGCCACGCTTGAGTTCATTGATAACCTTCTTAATCGTGGCCATGTCAGATTGACCTCGTTTGATGGGAATTACGCTTATCGAGTGAAGCAGCGCCCCGAAGAACCTGTTCTTAAACAGTGTATCACGAGCCAAGAACAGAAACCTGCGTCCTATCATTGCCTGGCCGAATATCGGGTCAAGGAAACTCTGGTGGTTGCTCAGCACAAGCACCGGACCGGTTTTGGGGATGTTCTGACGTCCGTAAACGTGGACCCGATAAGGCAGACAGATTACAATTGCACATACAATTCGTGCAATGTGGTACCACAAGCATAGCGCCCATTCTCTAATCATTTGCCTTCTATATATTCTAACATTTTTTCAACGACACTTTCAGCGTCCAGGTCGGTAGTGTCAATAATAATAGCGCCGGGAGCAGGCGTCAATGGACCGACGACCCTGTTCCGGTCGGAGGCGTCCCGCTGGACAATTTCGGCCTGGATTTTTTCAAGATTCGGATTTTTACCGTTTTCGGCAAGTTGCTTTTGTCGCCGGCGGGCTCGTTCCGTCAAATCCGCCGTCAGATAAAACTTGAAATCGGCATCGGCGAAGGCAACCGTGCCCTGGTCTCGGCCCTCTGTAACGATTCTTTTATGCTCCCGGGCAAAGCTTCTTTGCATTTTTACCAATTCGGCACGCAGCTCAGGGGCCTCGGCGATGTGGCGAACATTTGCAGTAACAGTCTGGTTGCGAATCTGCTCGGTTACGTCAACACCATCGGCGCTCACCTTCATCTGATTTTGTAAAATGCGAAATTGGAAGTCGGTTTGTTGAAGGACCTCCAACAACTTGTTCTTATCTGCCAAATCCGTCTTCTTTTGCATCGCCGCCAACGTTACAGCTCTGTACATTGCGCCGGTATCAAGAAAAGCGATACCCAACTGCTGCGCCAGCAACCGGGCAACGGTGCTCTTGCCGACACCGGCGGGTCCGTCAATGGTTATGATAAGATTGGACATCCTTCTTATGCGTTTCCTGTTGTTTCAAGCGGTCTGTTGGCATTTATATCAAGTCTGACGGCGACAATGCTGGTGTCGTCGATTTGCCTGGTCAGGCCGACAAATCTTCTTCTGTATCCAAGTATGTTTCGCACTAATTGGTCGGCTGGGCAGCTAAGACATTCGGCGACTGCTTCGAGCATTCTTTCTTTGCCCCAAAGCTCATTGTCAAAGTTCATCGCATCGATAAGCCCGTCGGTGTATAGCAATATAGTATCCCCATCCTCGAGAGCTATGGTTTCGGCTTTATGTTCGGCCTCTTCCATAATGCCCAAAACCAACCCGCCGCTGTCCAGTTCAGTAATCTTGTCGCCCCTGATGTGCAGGGCCGGCTCGTGACCGCAGTTGCAGTAGGTCATTTTCATGGCCTTGACGTCTATGTGGCACATGAACATCGTGATGAATTCGCCGTCTCTGCATTCTCTCAAGGCTACCTTGTTCAGCTTCTGAATAATATCTCCAAACGTATGCCGGCTGTGGCTGCCGTCGGCATAAGCGCGTATCGTTCCTCTGAACATGCTCATCATTATCGCGGCGGGGAGACCTTTTCCGATTACGTCGGCTATTGCGATACCGATGGTGTGGTCGTCAATCCGGATAAAGTCGTAGAGGTCGCCACCTATCTGGTAGCAAGGCTGATAAATCGCAGCGATATCAAGGCCGCACACGCACGGCGCCTTTTCGGGTATCATTCGCCTTTGTATCACCGCGCCGAGTCGCATCTGCTCGGCCATGCGGGCACCTTCGAGGGCCTGCGAATACAGCTTGGCGTTTGTGATGGCTATCGCGCACTGCCCTGCGACAAGACGGGCTACGGCAATGGCATCTTCGTCAAATCGCTTTGGCCTGGGGCTGTAAAGACGCAGCACACCTATCGGTTTGTTCCTGAAGGTCATGGCCACGGTGAGCTGGCTGATAAGCCCTTCCTTGATTGCCGCTTGGGGATATTTCACCCTCGAATCAACTCGCATATTGTCGAGGACCACCGCCTCACCGGCAAAGGCCGCCTTAATCACAGGGTCTTCCTTTGAAACGGGGCCTTTGTTGCGGTATTCTTCACTCAGCCCGAATGTGCTCTGCATATTCAGCTCGCCGGACTCGTCATCCAACAGCCGGATCGAGCAGTTCTTCGTCCTGGTGATTTTGACCGCAGCGGCGGCGAGGCGATCCAGCACCTCCTGTAGCTCGAAGTCGCCGGCCACCATCGTCGTAATTTCGTAAATCTGCTCGTCTCTTTCTATCTGTCTTTTCGATTTCTTTGCCATCTTTATCACCGCTTATTGCCATAACAGGCCGTTTTCCACTTTTCGTAATTATAATGGACTATACGACAGTTTGCATGGTTTTTGTGCAGATGATATGGTTTTAGTTTGAATTTGTTCGGACAGATGTATATGATTTTGGGGTATCTGTTAGAAGTTAAAATTTTTTAAAAGAGAGACCAACGCGTATTTTCCGGATGTTGTGATATGATTAGTTCGGACAAGACCGCTTTAGGCTCACTTTCAGCGGGGAATTTTCAAAAGCTCAGGCGAAATATGCGCCTGGGCAAGTTCCGTCTGCAGAAACGGCTTGGAGCGGGCGGGTACTGTGAAGTGTGGAAAGCTCGTGACACGGTCGAGGGTATATGGGTGGCCCTGAAGATACCACACCTGGACGTCCACGGCAAACGCGATAACCAGGCCATTTTGCGCGAGGTCCGTCTCGTTTCCAGGCTCCGCCACCGCCACATAGTTCCAATCAAAAACGCCGAAATCATTGACGGTTACCCGGTAGTGGCCACGGACCTGTCGGTCGGGACGTTATATGACCGTTCCAAACCGATGGGGCCTCGCCGTATTATTTCAATCATGTCTCAGGTTCTGGATGGCCTGGCCTACGCCCATCAAAAGCGGGTGGTTCATTGCGATGTAACGCCGGGCAATATATTTCTTTTTTCAGACGGCCGGGCGGCGGTGGGGGACTTCGGGATTGGCCTGAGGGTTAAGGGACGTATGGAAACCATCGATGAGTTTGGTACACCCGGCTACGTAGCGCCCGAGCAGGCCTATGGCCGGCCTACATACCGCAGCGATTGTTTTTCAGCGGGTCTTATTTTATATGAATATCTTACCGGTATACTGCCGCGATGGCCATTTAAGTGGCCTTTTCGGGGACACGAGCGATTAGTTCAGCGGACGAACACAGCGTTTGTAAAATTTATGCACAAGTCCCTGTCGGTTGACCCCGCCGGGCGATACGAAAATGCGAGACAAATGCTTACTGCCTTGCGATACGCGACTCCAAAAGCCCTGAAAATAAACTATTCTATGACTCCGGTCCACAGGACAAAGCTGGATTGGCGCCGCCTGAGACGCGAAGCGTTTGTCCGGCGTTACACGAAGGTACTGGCTGTCCCCCATCAGTGTATCCGGTGTGGTGAGCCGATATCCGAAAGTATGACAATATGTCCGTGGTGCGGAAGCAATGAAAACAGATTTTCCGATCGCACCACTTTTACTCATCTTTGCCGGCGCTGCTCCAGAGGTATCAGTCCAAAATGGTCATATTGCCCATGGTGTTATGGGGCCGGTTTTGAGCCTCAAAAAGTTGATAAACCGGTCAGAACGAGGTACCACGACAGGTGCCGGGAGTGTGGTAGCCCGGTTATGCGGTTCATGCGTTATTGTCCATGGTGTCGTGCAAAAATACAAAAGCCATGGAGGGTATGGCCTTTCCCCGAGGTCTGCGGCAGATGCGGATGGTCGGTGGATTCCGGTTTTTGGAATTATTGTCCCTGGTGTAAGCAAAGGCTAATATAAGCAGCATGGCAGACGGTATGGAAAAAGAACAGGTCGTGAAAAGCAAGGGCTTTTCATTAAGCTGGGGCGTAGCCAGCGACAAAGGGAGGGTTCGTGATGAAAATGAAGACACTTTTCTGGTTGAACCCGAGCTGGGTTTGTTTCTGGTTTCTGATGGTATGGGTGGTCACAGAGGAGGTGCCCTGGCCTCGAAAATAGTGGCGCAGGACCTTCCTGTGATGATTGAGACAAGACTCCACAAGCTCAGAGGTCACAGTCGCCGGGCCGCAAGATTGTTGTTTAAGCGGATGATTACCGAACAAAGCAGGCAATTGCGGATGGAGGGTTTCAGTGAAAGCGGCTACAAAGAGATGGGAGCTACACTTGTTATGACACTTATAAAGGATGGACGGGCTTATATCGGCAGTGTCGGAGACAGCAGGATATATCGTTTCAGGCATGGCCGCCTTGTGCAGATGACAAAGGAGCATTCCGTTGTCTCGGAGCTGCTGTCTGCCGGCAAAATCGAGCCACAGGATGTTCAGGACCATCCTGCACAGGGGCAGCTCACTCATTATATCGGGATGGAAGAAAGCATCGAGCCTTATGTGCGGAGCTTCGCCGTCAAAGATAGCGACAGACTGCTGCTGTGTACGGATGGCCTTACCGACATGGTGGATAACAAATCGCTTGCCAGGATTCTCGGTGATACGAACGACGCCCAAACGGTTTGCGACGTCCTTGTAAAAAGTGCCAATGAAGCAGGGGGACTTGACAATATTACAGTAATCGTTATTGACTGTCGAGGGAGCTGACGCAGGTGTCCTATACCGCAAAACATGTGACTTATCAGGGCAGGGTTCAGGGTGTCGGGTTCAGGTTCACCGTCCGACAGATAGCGTCTCGATATGATTTGACAGGCTTTGTGCGGAACCTGCCGGACGGAACGGTCGAGATGTTTGTGCAGGGAAGTACCGATGACGTGGCCCTGTGTCTTCGTGATATCGGCGAAAGCTTCGCCGGGTATGTCAAAAACGCCAAAATCGAAGACGTTTCACCAGACGCCCGATTCGACGGATTCTCAATCGCCTTTTAGCACGCTTTTCCCATCCGGCCATTTCACCAAGCCGGTCGATTATATCCAGATGCTGTGTGCAGGCCCGCTCGCACTCGCCGCATCGGGTACAATCGCCTGCGTCCGCCCGGCGGTCGGCAAGATAACCCCACTCATGCTGAAATATCACCCGCTCTGCCATCTCTTTATCACTCTTGTGCTGCAACAATTTTTCATTGTAGGATTGCATGTAATTTGCGATGGGGATATCCTTCGGACAAAGATTGTTCATGCAGTATCCGCAGCCCGTGCACAGCGAATTCATGTTTGCTGAGACGTGCTCTTTGACGCGGTCGATATCGGTTTGGGTAAACGGCTTGCAGTTGGTGGCCACTCGACAGGCGATATCTATGTGCTCTTTTGTTGTAAAGCCGACCAGAGCAATTGTAATCTGTGGGCAGCTTACACAGAACCGAATGGCCGCTTCTGTGGGTGTTTCGTTTTCTGATGCGAGAAATGCAAGTTGTTTTTGGTATTTTGGTATTATTCCGCCGGCAAGGGGATTCATGGCAACAACACCGAGGCCCGCGCCGAAAGCTGCCTGGACGCCCTGCCAGCGGTATTGGAAATTCAGGATGTTGGCGCCTAACAGAACACCTTCAAACTCCTTCTTCTCGATGACCCTGCAAATCTGTTCGCCCTGAAGATGTGTGGATATGACAATATGGTCTATCAGACCCTCTTCTTTGCATTTGAGCAGTCCTTCGTATTGACCGCCCTTTTTCATTGCCAACTCGTACTGGTCCATTCTGCGTATGCACCAGACGTGGTAAAAATCAATCTTGTCCACATTGAGTCGCTTCAGCGATTTTTCCACGGCCTTGCGGGCCTTGTCAGCGGTATTGAAGTTTGCCGGCATACCTTTGGTGGAGATATAGATTTGGTCGCGTATATCGGCCATTTGCTTTAAGGCGATGCCGAAGATGTCCTCGCTGTGGTCCTCGCAGTAGCCCGGAGCCGTGTCAAAATAATTTATGCCCTTGCTTTGGGCGTAAAGAAGCAACCGGGCGTTCTCGGCGTCCGGCCTGGACTCATCGAATCTCATCCCGCCGAAACCGACAGCGCTTACTCTTGCACCGGTTGTACCGTATTGGCTATAAACCATTCCCATTGTTTTCGTTTTTAGCTGATTCTAATCAACAGGCATTATAGCAACGCCGGAGCTGTTTAACAATTGCAAAGACACCATTTTAGCAAATCTTCGGGCCCCATCCCGATTTCATCGGGACTTGGCAGTGCAAGCCGGTTTCCTTTGCCGATGCCTCACACGGCCAAACAAAGTTTGGCCGTCGCACCCATCCAAGATATTATTAACGTCCCAAACTTTGGGACGATACTATTGATAATTGAATAATAAAATAAACATTTTACCGAAAATCCTAAATCCTAATAT
>QNBT01000010.1 GCA_003644205.1 Planctomycetota bacterium
CATAATCGTCTTGGCACTCATACCAGACTTGAAGATAAAAACGGCAAGCAGAATATCGGCTACTGGACAGATGCCAGGGTCTGGGTCGAATGGCCGTTTGTCATTCGTCAAAAGGGCAAATTTACCGTAAAAGCCGATGTCGCTCTGGAAGGCAATGAAAGTGGTTTTAACGTTATCGTCGATGGCAAGTCAATGCGGTCCAAAACCGGAACTACCGGAGGTTTTGGAAAGTTTAAGACTGTAACATTGGGCCGGACGAAACTGTTAGAGCCGGGTGAACATAGTATTCAGATCAAACCGGTCAGAAAAAATTGGAAGCCGATTAATCTCAGGTCGATTACATTAGAGCCGGTGCAATAGGATTCTTGAGTGATCAGGCAAGGAAGAATCAAAATGAAAAAGTATGTATTAATCAGCATGTTTTTAGTGTGTATGGTTTCGTCGTTGGCATGTGCACGAGCAGGTAAGCCCAATATACTGCTCGTTACCGCGGACGATATGAATTGGGATTCGGTCGGAGTTTACGGGTGTCCGGTAGAGGAAACAACTCCCCATATTGACAAGTTGGCTTCCGAGGGAATTCAGTTTGACTACGCCTATGTGCAGGTTGCTGTTTGCACCCCCTCCCGCCAAGTGATGCTTTCAGGCAGTCATAGCCACCAGACGATGACACGCTGCTTCACTGAATTGGAACGGGTCGGACCGGCGCTTCCGGATGTGCTCAAGAAACACGGCTACTATATTGCAAACATCAACAAGAGGCAAAATTACTACGAGTGGGATACGGCCATTGACGAGAAAGATTCAGGTTTCGGCCGTGACATTCCCTTTCACTACGAAGCGGTACGCGGCATCATCAAGAAAGCACAGAACAAACCATGGTTTATAATGGCCAACTTCAACGATCCTCACCGTCCCTTCTATGGGTCGGATGCGGAAAAAAACCGTAAAAATTTCGATACGAGTCGTATGAGTACACCCAGCCGGGTTTACAGTCCTGATGAAATCACCGTACCGGGATTTCTGCCTGACCTTCCGGATATTCGGATGGAAATGGCGCAATACTACTCGTCCGTGCGTCGTGCGGATGACGGAGTAGGGGCGATTCTGAAAGCACTCCAGGAGAGCGGACAATCAAAGAATACAATTGTGATGTTTCTGTCCGATCATGGTATTTCCATGCCCTTTGCGAAATTAAACTGTTATCAAACGAGCCTTCGGGTTCCACTGATTGTGCGATATCCTGGTCACATTAAGGCCGGTCTCTGCGATAAAATCAATATGGTCAGTGCCGTTGATATCGCACCTACCCTGCTTGAATTAGCCGGGCTTGAGGTGCCGGACACGATGGCAGGGCGATCTTTCGTGCCTTTGCTGAAACAGCAGTCGCAGGACAATCGTGATTATGTTGTCGGCTACTACTACAGAAATCTCAGACAAAGTAAAATGTATCCGGAATTCGCAATTCACATGCGAGACTGGGTTTACATCTACAATCCCTGGGTGGACGGAACTACCGAGGTACACAACTCCGACTACACCGGCAGCCCGTCACTGCTGGCAATGTGGAAAGCAGCCGAGACATCTCCATCGATTAAGAAACGGACTGATTTCCATAAGTATAGAATCATTGAAGAACTTTACAATGTTCGCCGGGATCCGCATTCCTACATCAATTTGGCAACAGACCCGGAATTCAGTGAGCGCCTTGCGACTATGCGAAAGTTGGTGCTCGACTGGATGGAAGAAACCGACCACCCGGCTGCCGAGTTGATGAAAGAGCCGCATAATAAAAAGCTCATTGCTGAATATATGGAGTGGGAATATAAAAACGCGCTCAAGCAGATTGAGGAAGTGGAACAAGGAAAAAAGTGAACATCGAAAGAACCGGCTCATATTTATTTTTTGAAAAGAGGTTTTAATGAACAGACGCGATTTTATAAAAGTTGCCGGCCTGGGTTCTGCAGGACTTGCTTTGCAGGGATGCGTCGAAGGGATGCAAACTTTCACCGGCAAAAGAGCCAAAAAGCCGAATATTTTAGTGATTATGACTGATGAACATCGTTATGACTGCCTGGGCTGCTGCGGTAACAAGCAGATAATAACTCCGAATATCGACCGCCTTGCCGCCGACTCTGTCAGATATGACAACAGCTTCTGCACTTACCCGGTTTGTACTCCTTCAAGATATTCATTTATTTCGGGGCTGTATGTTCACCAGCATCGCGGCTATAGCAACCACTGCACGTTGCCGCCCGGCACAGAAACACTTCCAGGCATATTAAAGAAGGCCGGCTACAAAACCGCGGCCGTTGGCAAAATGCACTATACCCCAACGTACTTTGATATAGGTTTTGAAAAGATGTTCCTTGCCGAACAGAATGGCCCCGGCCGGTGGGATGATGATTATCACAGGCACCTTAGAGACAATGACCTGGTAGATAGAAACGACCTTATCGACCAGCTACATAATTTTCGTAAACTGGCAAGCAAGGAGTATTGGGACTCTTTCGGGGCGATTTTGAGCAACCTGCCCGACGAGTATCACAGCACAACATGGATAGGTGACAAAGCAGTTGACGAAATAGAAAAGTGGCACACCGATAGGCCCAATATGATGCTGGCCAGTTTTATAAAACCGCACCATCCGTTCGACCCTCCCGAGAAGTGGGCAAAGATGTACGACCCGGACAAAATAGAAATTCTGCCCGGCTGGACGGATGAATGCCCCGATCACGACCTGAAACAGGCTTATTTCAAAAATGAAGACCTGACCGAAGAGACACTAAAAAAGATTACCGCCTATTACTATGCAACGATAACACACATAGACTTCCACGTCGGCAGGATGATAGACTCCCTGAAAAAACGCGGAATGTACGACGATACGATTATTATATTCACCAGCGACCACGGTGAACATATGGGCTTTCACCACATGCTGCTCAAGGGAGGACATGCTTATGATTCTATCGCCAGGGTTCCGCTCATCATCAAATACCCTAACAGCAATAGAGCGGGGACGTCAACGGACCGGCTGGTAAGTAATGTTGACATTGCTCCGACCATTCTTAAACTTGCCGGCCTTAAAAAACCAAAGGCAATGCAGGGGCTGAATTTGCTCGGTAATAAAAACCGTGAAATTGTTTTCGTAGAAAGTGGAAAACTATATTCTGTTATGGCCAGAACCAAAAAAACAAAACTGATTCTGCAAAGAAAGGTCTCGGCCGACGGGTCAATAAACTATTCCGGATTACTCTATGACCTTGAAAAAGACCCGTTCGAATTGAACGACCTTTACGGCCGGCCAAAATATTCCAGCCGGCAAAAGACCCTGACCGCTGCTATCGATAACTGGTTGCCCGCTCGGGGCGAAAGGAATATCTATATTGACGAAAATGCACCGATTATAGACCGCCCCAACGTGCCAAAACGAAACGACGGCCACAGAAAAGAAATGAAGGAATATTTCAATAAGAAAATATAAACAACACGTACAATCCAGCCAAAACTCTAATATTGCAAAAGAAAATTGTGCTTTTTAAACGTTTAAATAAGAAATCCCAGATGAAATATCTAACAAGCTTTCTTGCGCTCCTATTAGCCATCTGCACCGGCTGCGTAACTGTGCAAACCAATAAACAGGTCCACGAAGCTGACATCGTAATCTACGGAGGAACATCTGTTGCTGTCATCTCCGCTGTGCAGGCACAACGCATGGGTAAGTCGGTAATTGTCGTTTCTCCGGACAAGCACCTGGGTGGACTCTCTTCCGGTGGACTCGGCTGGACGGATACCGGCAATAAGTCAGTCATTGGCGGACTATCCCGCGAATTCTACCATCGCATTTGGCAGCACTATAACCGCCAGGAAGCTTGGAAATGGCAGAAAAAGTCGGAATACGGCAACCGTGGACAAGGCACATCTGCGATAGATGGCAAGGAACGTACCATGTGGATATCTGAACCACATGTTGCCGAGCAGGTGTTTGAGGACTTCGTCGCCGAATACAATATCCCCGTTCACCGGGACGAATGGCTGGACCGCAAGAAGGGCGTTAAACTCGACGGCACGCGCATCGGCTCGATTACTACCCTCAGCGGCAAGACGTTCAAGGGCAAGGTCTTTATCGACGCAACCTACGAAGGTGACCTGATGGCGGCTGCAGGCATCAGCTATCATGTCGGCCGCGAAGCCAACAGCGTCTATAATGAAAAGTGGAACGGTATCCAGGTTGGCGTACTGCATCATGGGCATCACTTTGGCGACAGAAAGATATCACCCTACGTCAAACCGGGCGATCCGGCGAGCGGTCTTATACCCGGAATCTCCGACAAGGACCCAGGCAAAAAGGGAGGCGGCGACCACAGGGTTCAGGCATACTGCTTCCGGATGTGCCTGACAGAGCATCCGGAGAACAGAGTTCCTTTCCCCAAGCCCGAAGGATACGACCCGAAGCAATATGAGCTTTTGGGTCGGATTTTGAATTCCGGCTGGCGGGATGTCTTCGGGAAATTCGACCCAATTCCTAACCGCAAGACTGATACGAATAATCATGGCCCGTTCAGCACTGACAACATCGGCATGAACTATGACTATCCCGATGCCTCCTACGAGCGACGCCGTGAGATCATCAAGGAGCATGAGACTTATCAGAAGGGCTTAATGTATTTCCTGGCAAACGACTCGGCAGTGCCACAAGACATCCGTATTCGCATGAGCAAGTGGGGTTTGGCAAAAGATGAGTTCATTGATAATGGGAACTGGCCTCATCAGCTTTACATCCGCGAAGCGCGGCGCATGATCGGCGAATATGTAACAACAGAAAATGATGTACTGGGAAAATGCAAACCGCCAAAACCTGTTGGCATGGGTTCTTACACAATGGACTCTCACAACGTTCAACGCTATATCAAGCCGGACGGATTTGTTCAGAACGAGGGTGATATTGGCGTGCGCCCGAAGAAACCATACCGCATAGCTTATGGTTCCATCACCCCGAAGAAAAACGAGTGTGAGAACCTGCTTGTTCCCGTGTGTGTATCAAGTTCGCACATTGCGTTCGGTTCTATCCGTATGGAGCCAGTATTTATGATCCTGGGTCAGAGCGCAGCGACTGCTGCCGGTTTTGCGATTGATGATAATATCGCCGTCCAGGACGTCAGCTACGACAAACTAAAGCAACGACTGCTTGCCGACAAACAGCGATTATGAACCATGCCCAACCAGGGCATCCGGTCATGTAAGGCGGGCCGTGCCCACGCGGTTTTTATTCATAAAATTCCATCTGTTCATACCATTGATCTGTCTGGGGAAAATCAGGTGTCAGGTTAAACAAAGGTTCCAGTAACCGAATTTAAGACTGAAAACGAAAATCCTTGATAGTTCAAGGTGATTTTGATAAGATTATTGACACCGGCAGGAGTGAATTATGCTTTTTAACTGTTTAATGGGAGATGCCAGATGAAGAAGATAGCACTGACAGGTCTTTTCGTCCTGACAATTTTTGCTGGTTGCGAAGAGAATGCGATCCAGGAAGAGGCGGTCGTAACGTATCGCAGGATTTCAGTTGACGAGTATCTCGATAAGATGAAGGCCGGTTGGGTCGGCCAGATGGCCGGCGTCGGCTGGGGCGGGCCGACGGAGTTCAGGTGGAAAGGTGCTATCATGCCCGCTGAAAAGATGCCGCAGTGGAAACCGAAGATGATAAACCAATTCAAGCAGGATGATATTTATGTGGAGATGACTTTCATCCGAACGCTGGAATTGCACAGCCTTGATGTTGATATACGCCAGGCAGGGATCGATTTTGCCAATAGCGGCTATAGGCTTTGGCATGCCAATCGCTGTGGACGTGAAAACCTGCGAAAAGGAATTGCCCCGCCGGATTCCGGTCACCCGAAATTTAACGAGCACGCCGACGACATCGACTACCAGATCGAAGCCGATTATTCGGGCCTCATCGCTCCGGGCATGCCTGACCTCGCTATCGAACTGGGCGAAAAATTCGGACGCCTCATGAACTATGGAGACGGGCTCTACGGCGGACAGTTTGTTGGAGGAATGTACGCCGAAGCTTTCTTTGAAAAGGATATGGATAAAATTGTACGCGCAGGTCTGGCCTGTGTGCCCCAGGGCAGTCAGTTCCACGAATGCATCAGCGATGTGGTCAAATGGCATGGTCAAAACCCCGACGACTGGCAGAAGACATGGCATCTGATCGAGGCAAAGTACCAGGACAATCCGGCTTACCGAAAGGGTTCCTGCCCCAGGGGACGTAAGGATGCGTTTAATATCGACGCCAAGATCAATGCCGCTTATATCGTTATGGGCCTGCTCTATGGCGACGGTGATATCGACAAGACGATTATTATTTCGACTCGCTGCGGACAGGACTCCGACTGCAACCCATCCAATGCCGCCGGTGTGCTTTGCACAACAATTGGCTTTGACAAGCTGCCGGATAAATTTAAGTCGGCCCTGGATCCGGAGGGCAAGTTTAGCCACACACCATACACCTTCGGCAAACTCATCGAGGTCTGCGGACAACTCGTTCGCCGGGCGGTAGAGCGTTCAGGCGGTCGAATCGAAAAAGTTCACGACAGCAAAGAAGTTTTCGTGATTCCGGTCCAAAAGCCAAAACCCGGCACGTTAGAGCAAGTCTGGCAACCGGGCCCTATTGCCAACAGTAAATACACTGAGCAGGAGATGTCCAGGCTCAATGTTTCCTCTCGAGAAAAAACAGCGTCTCAGGATAATTGATATTAAAGGCAGAAGGCAACCATACACTACAAGCATATGTCCTTGGGAGCCATTGTCTTTCCCAAAGAGGGTATTATATCTATTCTACAGGGGGATACACCCAGGATATTGAGTCATCCACGCCAAAACCCTGTTGTCCAATCGGTTCCCTGATTGTGAAAAATGTCGCCAAAAGCCCACCTTTGAGAAAATCCCAAAAAAAAAATAATTTTTCTTGATTATTTGGGTCTGACAGGTTATACTAGTGCCGAGGATAGAGTTATGAGGAGGAAGGTGCTGGTATCATTTCAGACTTTCCTCAGATAGCTGCAGGCGTAGGAAAGCGCACTGTGTGCGGCCATTTGTATCTATGGGGTCGGGTAACACAAGGAGGTGGGAGGATTCGGCCAGGTATCGCTTCGCAGTTCTCACTCTATAAAATGTGCGTGGAGTATTTATAAATTTACTCCGCGGGAAAAATACGGGTAGATTTTTGACCACCGACCACTTCGGGAAAAGTGGCCAAGGTCACCTGAAATGTTCGGAGGAGAACGATGAAAAGAGTATGGATGGAGTGCACAATAGTTGTCCTGGTTGCAATCCTTGCAACGACAACTTTTGCCCATCCGGAAATGACCGACGTAGTCGTCAGCGAGGACAGTTGGGGGCCGTTTCTAATCTATAAGAATCTCGTCGAAACACGCGCCGGCAGCTCCCCCGGTGCGTACGGCGACTGGGAGGTCGGGATTCGAACCGAGGCGAGCGGCTTTACACCGGTTGTATCATACAATAACTACATCTGGCCAAATGCCACGGACCCGAACAGCTGGCCAGGCGATGACCCGAATAACCTATTCACGCTCACATTCACCAAGGAAACCGGCACCATTGACTTTACTTTGGGCTACGCGCCGACGCTATCCTACGATTGCAACGACTACAGAGGCGTCGGTATGGACAAGGTGTACATGATGGCCAGAAGTGATGATAATGAACGCGTTTGTACCATAAGTGAGTTGAAAGTCAACGGGGCATATCCAAACAACGTAAGCGACCTTGTGGCAAGCGACGGTCAAACCTATGCCACAATCAGGTACCTTGACTACGAAGATTTCACTATCACCGGAAACATCATATTTAGTTATGAAGATGAGGCCGAGCGCTCCGAGATCGAAGCCCTTATCGCCTTTGGTATGCCAGGTCC
The DNA here is from genome assembly GCA_003644205.1 of Planctomycetota bacterium. Taxonomy (GTDB): domain Bacteria; phylum Planctomycetota; class Phycisphaerae; order Sedimentisphaerales; family Anaerohalosphaeraceae; genus QNBT01. The sequence goes on from QNBT01000010.1 coordinate 7,946, forward strand.
TGCCCCTCCTGAGCCAAATGACACCTGGACCCTTGTTGACAAGGCTTCAATCGTCGCAGAAGGTCCCCCGGAAAATCCGTATGTTATAAAGCTCGAGTCAATCGGCGATGAAGTACCACCCTGGGGCAGCATACTTTTTACACCTCCGGAGCCTATGACGTTCAATGATATGAATGAACTGAGCTCAGATTTCGAAATGACCTTGGGCACCTTTGGCGGTGGGTCACCGAGATTCAGCATACTAATCGACTGGAATGACAGTCACATTATCGATGAGGGCGATAAATATGCATTTATATACTGGGGTACGCCCCCGGACTTTATTGACGTACCTGTTCATAACGGCTGGTATGTTGATGAGCAAGAGCAAGACCCCAACTGGGCCGAAAGAAACAACACCGGTAACTTAATGACGGTTGCCGACCACAGAGTTGACCTGACGCAGTTCGGCGGTCTCTATACCTCGACTATCAAAGAGGCAAAGAATCGCTTCGGCGACAAAGAGGTACTTCAGATTAGTCTGGTCCTTGACGGTGGTTGGCTTCTCGACCAGGTCCTTTTGGTTGATAATATTAAAGTAAGTCTCTATCCGGGGATATATCCAACCTATTTATACGATGCAAATCCAGAAGTATCTGAGGTTGATATTATCTGTGACATCAACGGCGACGGTGAAGTTACCATGCCGGACCTGTGCATTATGGCCCTTAACTGGATGCGCAATGACTGTACCGGCGAAAACTGTGATAACGCCGATATTGCCCCGGCTGTTCGCGACGAGACCGTTAACAACATCGATTTCGGTGTGCTCGCCGGTTGTTGGCAAGACGGCGTTATTCCCGATATGACTCCACCCGATCCCAATATAATGACCTGGGCCTCCGAACCCAACGCAATCGCCGGAACTAACTCAATAACAATGACCGCAACAGTCGCCACCGACCAGAGTGGAGTCGAATACTACTTCAAGAACGTTACTTTACCAACGCATAACAGTAACTGGCAGGCGAGTCCGACATACATAGATACCGAACTTGAGCCGCAAACCGAGTACACCTATCAGGTCAAGGCCCGCGATTTGTCGCCAAATAAGAATGAAACCCAGTACTCCACTCCGGCATCGGCCGTTGCTCAGGGTAGCGCCGATGCAATTGAAGTCGAAGATATATTCATCCCTGTCCCTCCGCAGGATGCTCGTCTCTGGGACAACGGTTCAGGTACCGGCGCAGGCTTCGACCGGGACGACAGCAACTATAAGGCACTGCGTCTTGGTGATTACAATACAAATCAGAGCTATCGAATCATACTGGGCTTTGATACTTCTTCCCTCCCGACCGACGCAGAGATAATCTCAGCCAAGGTTCGGCTGACCTGTGGTGCTAAGGAGGGAACAAGTCCGTTTGACGGTTGGGGCGGAACCTGTGCAATCGACATTGCCAGCCCATATTTTGGAACTTCCGAAGATATAGAAAATGCTGACTGGCATAATAGTGCCGATGCCTATAACATCGCGCAATTCACTACGGACCCTGAGCCGGAAAACCCGATAGTATCAACTGAATTTAACGCCGCCGGATTGGCCCTGATTAATACCTACGGCCCCACTCAGTTAAGAATTCGCTTTACTGTAGCCCGCTCTGTCAACAACACAGGCGACTTTGTGGGCTTCTATTCGGCTGAACAGGAAACATATCTCGATAAGAGGCCACAACTCATTATTCGCTACACGTCACGCACACCAACCCTGGCAATATCCGGCATAGAACAGGATGGTCGTGTTTACGACAATGGAGCCGGTGTCGGGGAAGATTTTAGGGATGAAACCGGCGCTAAGGCCCTCCGCCTGGGTGACTACGCGACCAACCAGAGCTATCGAAGTATTGTAACATTCGACACCTCGGTCTTCCCCGAAAATTACAGCATAACAGGAGTCATGCTGAAACTGGCCCACGGTACAGATGCCGGCATTAGTCCCTTCAACTGGGGTGGAACCTGCACCATCGACCTTGCCGTGCCATATTTCCACACAAGCGCAGACCTCGAAGCCGGCGATTGGGAGGCTCCTGCTACAGTGGCTAACGTTGCATCTTTTGCAAGTGCCCCATCCGATCCGAATGAGGGCGACTACATGATATCAAGCAGATTCAACGCTGATGGCCGGATGAATATCAACCTCGATGGCCTTACTCAACTGAGAGTTTACTTCACAACGCCGACAAACAACAATGGCCAACAGGACTTTCTTGGCTTCTATTCAGAAGAGGCCGTCGAAACCCGAAAACCGAAACTCTTAATTGAATACTCAATAGATTAAACTCGTTAAAGAAAGGAAAATAATAATATGGCAACAAACCAACGTGTAAAGAGGTAGTTGTCAAAAAACTGGAGAAGGACAATGAAAAGAATATGGACGCTTGGTGTAATAGCGGTAATTACAATTCTTACAACAACAGTTTGGGCCGAGCCCTGGATGTCCGACCCGATAATCAGCGACAGTTGGGGGCCTTTCCTGATTTACAAGAACTTAGTTAATATGCGCATCGGCAGTTCCCCGGGCGCCTATGGCAATTGGGAAATAGGGCTTCTCACCAGAGAATCTGAATTCGTCCCCGTGGCTACAAATTATAACTATATCTGGCCAAATGGGGCCGACCCGAATAGCTGGATGGGCGACGACCCCGATTCCCCATTCACACTGACATTCACCAAAGAAACCGGAACGGTTGACTTCACTATCGGCTATGCACCGACACTTTCTTACGATTACCAAGAGTACGCTGAGATGGGCATGGATACCCTGTATCTGATGGCCAAAACCAAGATGCCTAAATATACCTGCGCTATAACAGACCTCAAGCTCAACGGAAGCAGTATTGAAAACGCCAGCGACCTTATTATCAGTGGTACCCATATGTACGCCACAATAGGGGGTATTGACTGTAACGATTTTACCCTTACCGGAAATGTCGTCTTCAGCTACACAGAAGGCAACCCGAGACACTCTAAAATCGAGGCACTGATAGCCTTTGGCAGGGCCGGTCCGGGACCTGTTATCGTCGACGGAAAAATTGATGAATGGAAAACCGCCGGCAACCGGTATATCTATGCCGACGGAACGTTGGGCGGAGACCAGATCGGCACCGGCACACTTTACACGGGCTTCGATGACAAGAACTTCTACCTCGCTTATAAACTTGAAGGTACCAGCTTTAAAAAAGACCGCGACATCCTTGCTTTTAACGGTGGAATTTATTTCCCTGACCCAAACGTCCTTGGTGTGAAATACTATAACTCCCTCTTCCCACAGCCCACCGAGTTTGTCCGTACAGATACCACCCTTGAGCTGCGACAAAACTGGAAAAGTGTTCGGCCGGAAGGGGCGGTATATGGCGAGTGGTTTATAGAACTGGTCTCTAACAAACCCAAACGCATCATTAGATTTGGCAGCATAATGGATGGAAATCCGTTGCACGGGACCGGCAATGTGAATAATCTTGACTATTACGCCGGCTCCTACAGTGGCAATGAGCCTTTCCCGGGCGCATATATAACCGACGATGTGGACAACAATGGATGGATTTTGACTGGTTTCGACGGGTCGGACCCTAATTTCGGCCACTTTTATCTGTCCGAACCATTATATTCAGATGAAGTCTGGGCGTTCCTCGACAAGGCTTCCATTGTACAGGAAGGACCCGAACACAATCCTTACGTTGTTAAACTCGAGTCAATCGGTGACGAGGCGCCTCCGTGGGGTAGCATCCTGTTCAGGCCTCCGGAGCCGATGACATTCAACGATATAGAAGAACTGAGCGCAGATTACAACATGACAGAAGGGGTGTTTGGAGGCGGCTCGCCTCGATTCAGCATCCTTATCGACTGGAACGACAGCTATGTCGCCGACCAGGGTGATAAATACGCGTTTCTTTATTGGGGCACGCCACCTGATTTCAACGATTGCCCGCCATCAGGCTGGAATAATACCGGAAATCTTTATGACTTACCCGACCTCAGAGTTGACCTGACAAAATTTGGAGGCCCCTTCTACGCAACGATCGACGAGGCTAAGGCAATGTTCGGAGAAAAAAATGTTTTCGAGGTTATCCTTGGCCTGGATGGCGGCTGGATCAATGACCAGGTTATGCTCGTTGACAATATCACCATAGACGGCTACACATACGACGCACTGCCGCTTCCATCCGAGGTTGATATTAAATGTGATATCAACGGCGACGGTGAAGTTACCATGCCGGACCTGTGTATCATGGCCCTTAATTGGTTGCGCGATGACTGTACCGGCGAAAACTGTAATAACGCTGATATTGCCCCACTTGTTCGTGATGGAGCGGTTGATAACGTCGATTTAACTGCTATGAACAATTGCTGGCAAGACGGCGTTATCCCCGATACCCTCTCGCCCGACCCCGATATAATGACCTGGGCCTCGGAGCCAAACGCAATTGCCGGGACTAATTCGATAACGATGACCGCAACAGTCGCCACCGACAAAAGCGGAGTCGAATATTACTTCAAAAATGTCACTTTGCCCACCCACAACAGCGCCTGGCAGCAGGACCCGACATACATAGATACCGAACTTGAACCCGGAGCCGAATATACCTATCAGGTCAAGGCACGCGATATGTCACCATATAAAAACGAAACCCAGTATTCGGTCCCGGCTTCAGCCGTAGCCGAGGGTAGCCCGGAGGCAATTGAAGTCGAAGATATATTCGTTCCCGTTCCTCCGCATGACGTGCGCCTCTGGGACGACGGAGAAGGTAGCGGCCTCGGTTTCGACCAGGACGACAGCAACTACAAGGCCCTGCGTCTTGGTGATTACAATACAAATCAGGGCTATCGAGTCATACTGGGCTTTGATACTTCATCACTCCCGACCGACGCGGAGATAATTTCTGCTAAGCTTCAGTTGACCTGCGGTGCGAAAGAGGGGACAAGTCCGTTTGACGGGTGGGGCGGAACCTGTGCAATTGACATTGCCAGCCCTTATTTCGGCAATTCTGAAGATATAGAGACTGCTGATTGGGATAATAACGCCGATGCCTATAACGTCGCCCAGTTCACCACGGACCCTGGGGCGATAAACCCGATAATCTCAACCGACTTTAATGCCGCCGGATTGGCCCTGATTAACACCTACGGCCCCACTCAGTTAAGAGTTTACTTTACCACACCTCGCTCACTTAACGACAGAAGTGACTTTGTGGGCTTCTATTCGGCTGAACAGGAAGTATATCTCGACAAGAGGCCACAACTCATAGTTCGCTACAAGTCCCGCACACCAACTATGGCCATACCGGGGATAGCCGCTCATGACGGCCGGGTTTACGATAATGGAGCCGGTACCGGTGTAGGAGCAATTGATAATGAGAACAGCAGTAAGGCCCTCCGCCTGGGTGACTACTCAACCAACCAGAGCTATCGCTCTGTTGTCTCATTTGACACCTCGGTCTTCCCCGAAAATTACACCATAGAGGGAGTCATGCTGAAACTGGCCAGTGGCATAAAGAGCGGCTCTAATCCATTCACCTGGGGTGGAACCTGCACCATCGACCTTGGCGTGCCTGATTTCCACACAAGCGCAGACCTTCAAAAAGAGGATTGGGAGGCTCCTGCTACAGTGGCCAACGTCGCATCTTTTACAAGTGCCCCATCCGATCCGAATGAGGGCTACTATATGGTATCAGGCAGGTTCAGTGCCGAAGGCCGAATGAACATCAACCTCAATGGTCTTACCCAACTGAGAGTTTACTTCACAACGCCTCGAAACAACAACACTAACGCTGACTACTTAGGTTTCTATTCGGCAGAGGCAATCGAAACGAGAAAACCGAAACTTTTAATTGAATACTCGATAGACTAAACCTTACACGTTTAGTCTGTCAATAAAAACCTATGGGCATACTTGTAGCCGGCAGGGCTGTAAGTTGAATGCTTGCAGCCCTTTTATATACTGACAAGTGCGCCCTAAACCAGGGAGAAACATGTTGACCGATCGATATTACATCAAGACACGATGTCATTCATGCAACCGGGGACGTAAGCTGATACTTGGAGCACTCGTTTTCGCTGTGGTTTTTTGCCCCGCCGGTAACGCACTGGCTCAAACGGTGGTAAGACACCTGCCCCGACCGTACGAGCAACCCGGCCCATCGGACAGGACCGTGATAGAGTTCGAAATCGTTACCGGCCCCACCGATACCAAAGCCGCCCACATCACAGATATTACCGGCCCCCCACACGGAGCTCGTCCGGGTGAGCCTCTGCTTACGTATTCGGTTGTCCGCGTCTTGCTGCCGCCGGACGCCCATACCGACTCGCTCCAGGTCGGACTAACCGACACCGTTTGGCAGGACCTGCCAGGCCAATACGAAATACCTCCCGCACCCCCGGCCGCAACCTGGAGCATGGGCCGATATGTCTTCGACTGGGGCCAAAAAGACCCATCACTCATCGTCCAAGGCCGAGATACTTCCGTTTACTCCCAAAATGAATTCTTCCCGAAAGAGCCTGTTGAAATAGTCTCAGTCGGCATGTTTCGCCGGTTAAAATTCGCCCGCCTCAGAATCTGGACAAGCGCCTATAATCCCGTCCAAAAGAGACTCCGCGTCCTTACTCATGCGACCGCTACAGTTTCAGTCGCTCCCGCCGCCGGAGAAGGCGAACCTGTCCGGGAGTCCGATTTTGTGCCGAACATGCTTTCGGATACTCTTAACGCCGCCGATTTCGACAAGTTCTACCAGCCCCCGGCTGCCGCGGCCGGTCCTTCCACCGATTACGTCATTATTACCACAAGCACAATTCGAGACACCAGCACGAAACTTGCCGCATTTATAGTGTGCAAAGAAAACTGCGGACATACCGTTAAGGTTGTTACACAGGCCGCTGTCGCAGACGACACGCATTATATTTCCGGAGCTACGGCAGATGAGCGGGCGGACAATATTCGCCACTGGCTCCAGTCCCATTATCTAACTGATGGAATCGAATACGTACTGCTGATAGGCGACCCTGACCCTGCAATCTTTAATTCTTCGGAGTCAATTCCAATGAAGATGTGCTATCCCAGACACGGCGCCGGCGACGGCTACGAAGAGGCGCCAAGCGATATGTTCTTTGCCGAGTTAAGCAACACCTGGGACTACGACGGCGACGGCTACTACGGAGAATTCAACGGTGATTATCGCTCTGGCGGAGCCGACCAGAATTGTGAACTACAGGTCGGCAGGATCCCCTTCTACGGATTTTACAACGACCTCGATGCGGTTCTGCAAAAAACAATTAACTATCACGCCGAGTCCGGCGACCGCTCCTGGCGCCAAAAGGCACTGATAGCCGCTGCTGTAGCGAATTTTGGACCACAAGACAACAACGGCGACGGTGACGCAGATGATCCTGATGACTTCCCGTCTGCCAGTGACCGCACATTCGGGGCCGATTGGGGCGAGGAGATTAAATCGCTGGCTTCATCGGAAGGTTTAGGCTCCTACACCCTTTACGAGAAAGAGGGTGTTTACAGCGACGGCTCTGCCTATTCGCTTACCGATTGTAACACACCGCTCACCGTAACCAACCTCGTTGACGAGTGGCAGAACCAATACGGCTTTGTTACATGGTGGGCACACGGAAATAACAGCGTTGTCTATAGATTATGCTGGAAAAACGATTCGGCCTACCCTAACATAACCGGCAATTATGCACCTCATGATGAAACATTGTGGTACGAACTGTTCGAAACCGCCTACTGCTCACAGTTGGATAACGCTCATCCGTCCTTCATAGTTCCGGTGTCCTGTCAGGTCGCACATCCGGAAGATTTAAATAACCTCGCCCATTGCCTGTTAAAAAATGGTGCCATAGGAACTTTTGCCGGAACAAGGGTAACCTGGTATATGGCGGGCTCGTGGAACACAGGCCTCGGTCCCTTAGTCGGAGATGACGCTTCCTACGGATATTATATTTTCAGCCGAATAGCCCAGGACGATACCGCCGCGGCCGCACTAAACTGGTGCCGAAGCAATTTCGGAACGGGGTGGACTGCAGGTGCATCGTGGATGAATATGGTTGCCACCAACCTGTACGGCGACCCCGCAATTTCAATGACAACTGATTGTCTTGCTTCTACCCCGCCCGACGCCAACAGTGTGACTGTATGCACAACTATGAACACACCAGTAACAATCGGTCTTCAGGCAAAAGATGACAGCTTACCCGACCCGCCCGCTACGATTAGCTATATCATTACCAAAGTACCGGGGCAGGGTACTTTAACTGATTCCCAAGGCGCCCAAATAGATACTCCGGGATACGAGCTGCCGAATAACGAAAACGAGGTCATCTATACTCCTCTCAGAGGCTACGTCGGACCCGACGAGTTTGATTTTATTGCCAACGACGGCGGTCTCTCCCCCACAGGTGGTGATTCCAACGAGGCGACCGTATCTATAAATGTTGTCGAGTACTTCACCGAGCTTTTCGATGCACAGAACAACGACCTGGCCAACAGAACCTTTACATTTATACCAGACGGCTCACCCTGCTTCTACAGACTTTGTCGAGCAAACAACGCCGGATTTCCCATCGACCCCAATGGTCACACCCCACTTGCCTTGGGAGATGATGATGCGGTGCTGATAACCCTCACCGATGGCAAACAGGTCGGCGTCTATGGCTATACCTTCGACTCTTTCTGGATAGGCGGCAACGGCTACATCACATTTGATACCCGTGATATCTATTTCAACGAATCTCTCAGCTATCATTTCACCACCAAGCGAATATCGGCATTGTTCGATGACCTCGACCCCTCAGCCGCCGGCCGGATCTCCTGGAAACAGTTACCCGACCGCGCTGTTGTAACCTTCCTCAACGTCCCCGAAGTTGGAATTGCAAATTCGAACACTTTTCAGATAGAGATGTTCTTTCAAGGCACGATTCGAATCACATACCTCAATATCGACGCCGCCGATGGGCTGGCGGGCCTGTCCGATGGAAATTCTCTGCCGCCCGATTTCGTCCAGACGGACCTGACAAGCTTTGCCTTCTGCGCCGATATCGACGACGATACTTATGTCAACATGGCTGATCTTGAGCTGCTGGCCTTAGGCTGGCTCGATAACAATTGCTCAACCACAACATGGTGCTACGGCACCGACATCAACTGCGACAGCCAGGTCGATAACGCTGACTTCGCCAACCTCAGCGCCCACTGGCTTGTTCGCGAAACCCTCGTCGAGTTACAAGAGACCTTCACCAGCATAGGTGACCATGACGGCCGGGTCTATGATAACGGCGCCGGCACCGGTGAAGGCGCCAACAGCGAAGGTTCCGACGGAGGGGCCCTGCGCCTCGGCGACCACGCCTATGACAAAGGTTACCGAACTGTGGTATCATTCGACACATCATTCATACCCGACGACGCCGTCATACTCTCGGCCAGGCTTCAACTTTCCCGCGGACTGGCGTATGGGCAAGACCCGTTTGAATGGGCGGGAAGCTGTCTGATTGATGTGGCCAATCCTTATTTCGGCCCCGGCGAAGATTTGAACGCCGAGGACTGGAACGCCCCGGCTGATGCCGTCGCCGTGGCGTCTTTTGAAGCGGACCCGGGCATGAATAACCCGATGCTCTCAACCGGGTTCAACGCCGACGGCCGGATTAATATAAACAAATATGGTCTGACCCAAATGAGGATTCGCTTCGAAACGCCAATCTCGTTCAACGGTGTGAGCGACTACTTAGGCTTCTATTCCGGAGAATACGTAACAGACGACTACAGGCCCAAACTCATTGTCACCTACGAAACCATCACGCCGACACTGGCCTTTTACAGCACAGCAGACGAAGACGGCAGGGTATATGATGACGGCGACGGAGAAGCGGGAGCCGGTGCAAATACCGGCAATGCCGGCGACGATTCGGTGCGCTTAGGTGATTATACCGGCGGCGAGTCCTACCGGATCATCCTGTCGTTCGATACCTCGACTATTCCTGAAGATTACGTAATACAGGCCGTCAGACTCCAGATGACACGCGGCGCCGAGGACGGCCAGGACCCCTTCGGCTGGGGAGGCGCGTGCAATATCGATATCGCTAATCCTTCCTTCGGCAATGTCGCACTTGAAGCTTCCGACTGGCAGGCGGAGGCTGATGGTGTAGCCGTTGCGACCTTTGCAGCGGACCCGGGCGCCGAAAATGTTATGACCTCGAGTGATTTTAACGCAGCCGGCCGGGCAAATATAAACAGAACCGGCACTACACAGTTTAAGGTCTATTTCACCGAGCGTACCAACGGCGACTCCGTCAAGGACTCATTAGGCTTCTATTCCGGCGAAGCCATCCAGACAAAACGGCCAAAGCTAATCATCGAATGTTCCGTTAACTAATTCGTGTACCGTGAAGTATATTGCGTATTGCGTCTAATCGTGTAGGGTATGCCCTGCATCGGGAATCGAGCATCCAGCCTTCTGACCTTTGTCTTCTGTACTCTGCTCACCACAGCCGATGGAGGGAGTCGAACCCTCAACCTCAGCTTTACGAAAGCTGTGCTCTACCATTGAGCTACATCGGCAATCACAAGCTATCATAGCGAAATGACCGTATCATGTAAACTCAAACCGACCGATTTATGGTTAAAAATTGACGTAACTTTTTATTTACCAAGATGTTGTGCAATACAAAAAG
>QNBT01000011.1 GCA_003644205.1 Planctomycetota bacterium
CGTCGCCTGTTGGGGGATGTGATATTAAACGGGGATAATATCCTGTCGGGGAAAAAATTTGCCGATGGCTGTGTACCGTTAACCTGGCGTTTGGATGTTCATCGCCCCGACCCGCAATACCTTGCAGAGTTTGAAGGCGACGCATTCCTTGCCGTTGCCGATGTCTACGGGAAAAAGGAATCCGTATATAAAGGGCCATACTGGATGCCGTATCGGTGCCTGTACTCAAGAGATGTGCCGAATCTATTCATGGCCGGAAGAAATATCAGTACTACACAGGATGCATTGGGAGCAGCTCGTGTGCAGCGAACGACCGGAATGATGGGCGAAATTGTCGGCATGGCCGCATCAATCTGCAAAAAGTACAATACTAATCCACGCAGTGTTTATCAAGAGCATCTTGATGAACTTAAAAGGCTTATGAGTAGCAGCAAAAATGAAAAATAGTCCGCCTGAACGGAAAATTAGTCTATAACTCAGGTAAATCTTCACTAAGCAACTATGCCGGCGAAGGTGACAGATGGATCAAGCATTCTTTGAAAAGCGGAAATTGGAAGATTAAAGCAGGATAGCATATAATTAGCATCGAAAGAGATGAAAATGAAACGCAGAGAGTTTTTAAAGACTTGTTTTGTCGGCCTTGCCGGGGTCGGGGCGGTTGGTTCGCTGGTTTCCTGCAGCTTGCAATCTTATAGTAAGCATAATACAAAAAAGCCCAATGTCCTGCTTATTATGGCAGACGATATGGGCTACTCGGACGCCGAATGTTATGGCGGCGAAATCACTACGCCTAATCTTAATAAACTGGCCGCAAACGGTCTTCGGTTCACTCAGCATTATTCTACTGGAAGGTGCTGGCCGTCGCGAGCGTGTATCTTGACCGGCTACTATGCCCAGCAAATACGACGTGATAGTATGGAAGGTATTAAGAAGGGCAATCGTCCTTCCTGGGCGCCGCTTCTTCCTCAAATGCTTAAGCCGTACGGTTATAAGTCGTATCACAGCGGCAAGTGGCATATAGACGGCACTCCTAAAAAGGCAGGCTTCGACCGTTCGTGGGGTAGTGAAAACCATGGCTGTGACTGGAACCGCTATTTTGATTCTAAGCGATGGCAGGAAGATGAGTTTAGCGCGCCGGGGAAAGAGGGCCGGAAATACTATTCGACAGTTGCAATTGCCGATTACTCCATCGCCTGTCTTAAACTACATAAGAAAAATAATCCTGATGTTCCATTCTTCCTTTATACGGCGTTTTACTCGCCGCACTTTCCGCTACATGCGATGCAGAAGGATATCGATAAATACAGGGACGCTTACTCGGAAGGTTGGGATGTTATTCGTCAGCAACGATGGAAGAAGATGAAGAAAATGGGGCTTGTCAACTGTCCTTTGTCGGATAAGGCAACAGATATTGTTCCACACTGGAACCTTAAGCCGGATGAACTGAAAGAACTTATTGGTGAAGGTGAAGCCGGACGGGCTGTGGATTGGGATAGCCTCACCGATGAGCAGAAAAGATTTCAGGCGACAAAAATGGCAATTCATGCGGCGATGATAGACCGTATGGATGCCGAGATCGGGCGTATCATTGACCAGCTTAAGACTATGGGTGAATTTGAGAATACGTTAATACTGTTTGCCAGCGATAACGGGGCGAGCGCCGAGCAAATAATTAGAGGTGATGGACACGACAAGAAAGCTGTAATGGGCTCGGCAGAAACTTTTCTTTGCCTTGGTCCGGGGTGGTCAACGGCAGCGAATACGCCTTTTCGACTTCATAAGCATTGGAACCATGAGGGAGGAATTTCTTCGCCGTTTATTGTGCATTGGCCGGCGGGGATAAAGGCTAAGGGCGAGCTTCGTCATGATCCCTCGCATTTTATTGATGTTGTTCCTACCGTGCTTGAGGTTGCTTCGGGTAAAAGAGCTTTGGAAAATTATGAATCAGATGACACTCCGCACCGTCCGGGTTTGAGTCTGATCCCGGCATTTGCAAAAAATGGTGCCGTTAAGCATGATAGCTTGTGGTGGTGTCACCACGGCAACCGGGCGATACGAATGGGCAACTGGAAACTGTCGTCAAACGGTTCCGGGAAAAAAGAATATGCTAAATGGGAGTTGTATAATCTAAAGACCGACCGGAGTGAGATGAACGACCTTGCCTTGAAATATCCTGATAAGGTTAAAGAATTGGACCGGCACTGGAACCAGTTCGCAGAGGATTTCAGAAAGGGCTTGAAAACGAAATGAAAAAACAGAACCGCAGGGAATTTCTTAAAGCCAGCGCATTAGGTACTTCGATACTGCTTATGAGCGGTTGTCTGGAAAATGCCGAAATTCAGGATGTCTTGATTAAAGAAGATATTAACTGGCCTGAACCCAAAGTCGAGAACCGTCCTGGTTGTTATTGGTGGTGGATGGGCAGTGCCGTTGACAAGAAAAACATTACATGGAACCTGGAGACGATGCGCAAGGCCGGTATGGGCGGCGGAACCATTGTCCCTATCTATGGCGTTAAAGGATATGAGGACAGATACATCCGGCACCTAAGCCCCAAGTTTGTGGAGATGGTAAGCTTCGCCTCTAAAGAAGCAAAACGTTTGGGTATGTGGGTGGATATGACCACCGGAACCGGATGGCCGTTTGGCGGACCGATGATTACCGATGATTATTGTGATGCAACTGTTGTGTATGAAAATGGTAAGCTCTCGCAGAGGTTTTCCGGACGTAAAGTAAAACGTGCAGCCCCGGGTAATGAAGGCATGGCTATTAATCCCTTTTCCGCAAGGGCGATGGCCTTTTACCTGCAACACTTTGACGGGCCTTTTGGTGGTGATGATGTTGTAATGCCCCGTGCCATGTATCATGATTCTTATGAATTCATGGGGAATTGGTGTAAGGAGCTTCCTGCTGAATTTAAAAGGCGTCGGGGATACGACCTGATGAATCACCTGCCTGAACTCTTTGGCAAAGGCGATACCGATATCGTTGCACGGGTCAAATCTGACTATCGCGAAACGCTTTCAGATTTGCATCTTGATTACTTGAGGACATGGGTAAGATGGTCTAAATCCAAGGGGTGTACAACAAGAAATCAGGCCCATGGCTCTCCGTCCAACCTACTCGATCTGTATGCGGCAAGCGGAATACCGGAAACCGAGACCTTTGGCGCAACATCTTTCCGGATTCCAGGAATCAGACGTGAGCCGGACAACGTTCGAAAGGACGAACCACAGCCCCTGATAAACCGTATGGCATCTTCAGCGGCGCATGTTACCGGCAAACCACTTGTCGCAGCAGAGACCTGTACCTGGATTCGCAACCACTTCCGCACCGCTCTTTCTCAGGCCAAGCCGGAAATTGACCAGCTTTTCTTGAATGGCATCAACCATATTTTCTTCCACGGTACCTGCTACAGTCCCAAGGACGCTCCCTGGCCGGGCTGGCTGTTTTATGCATCATTTGAGTACAATCCGCGCAATGCCATCTGGCGTGATGCTCCACTGCTGAATGCTTATATCACCCGCTGCCAATCCATCCTGCAATCGGGCACGCCGGATAATGACGTGGCCCTCTACTGGCCGGTTTACGACATTTGGCATAATCCCAGCGGCATGCAGCAGATGCTGACAGTTCATCATCCCGAATGGCTTACAAGGTCGATGTGCGGTAAGGTCGCAGCGCAACTTAAGGCAGAAGGTTTTGGTTTTGATTTTATTTCTGACCGCCAATTGCTGGCCGGTCAAAGCAAGGCTTATAAGGCAATTGTAGTGCCGCAGACGGCGCACATGCCGCTGGCAACCTTGAAAAAGCTTCTTGCCCTGGCCACCAGCGGTCAGCCGGTACTGTTTCTCGATAGCCTCCCTGCTGATGTTCCCGGATTTAATAAACTTCAGGATCGCCGGGCTGAACAGAAGCGGTTGCTGGCGGGTCAGGAAAGACTGGTGGTTAAAAGTGCCGTATTGAAAGAAGCTTTGGCAAAAACAAAGGTTATCAGAGAACCGATGGTCGAGCAGGGGCTTGATTTTATCCGCCGCAGGCATGAAAGCGGATATCACTACTTCATTGCTAATATGTCAGCCAGACCGGTTGACGGCTGGATAAAACTCGGCCCCCCCCTTGCCGGCGCTGTTATCATGGATCCGGGTTCTGCCCAAACCGGTGTTGCCACTCAACATGGAGATAAGCTATATTTGCAGCTAAAGCCCGGCCAGACACGAATTCTCCGTACGTTTGATAAGCGAAAGGCTGCAGGCGAGCCGTGGCCGATACTCATCGAAGCAGGCGAACCATTCATCGTCAAAGGCACATGGAAAGTTAAGTTTATAGACGGCGGACCAATATTGCCTGCTGATATCACTACAACTGAGCTCAAATCCTGGACAGAAATCGGCGATGACCAGGCCCGGCGATTTGCCGGCACAGGCCGTTATTCCATTGAGATAGATATTCCCGAAGGTGCTGAAAACTGGGTTATTGATATTGGCGATGTACGCGAAAGTGCCCGGGTCTTTATCAACGGCAAAGAAGCGGCCGGACTCTATAGTGTTCCTTACAGCACACCGATAGGCAAGTATCTCAAGGTAGGCCGTAACCTGTTGGAGATCGAAGTGACCAACTTGTCGGCGAATCGCATCAGGGACCTTGATATACGTAAGGTTCAGTGGCAGATCTTTCAGGATATAAATTTTGTCAACCATAACTACAAGAAATTCGACGCATCAAAATGGCCGCTAACACCGTCAGGCCTTCTGGGACCCGTTACTTTGACGCCAATGACCAAAGTAGTTCTGCACGCAAGCAGCCAAGTACAATTGAGCAACTGCACCAATGTTCAACTTCCGAAGTTTGAACTGAAAGGGCTTGAAAACTAAATGAAAAAACAGAACCGCAGGGATTTTCTTAAGGCTACACCATTAAGTGTGTCAGCAGGCGAAAGAGTTTTTATATGAAGAAGTATTACTTACTAGTACTTATTCTTGTCAGCCAAATTCTATCCGTATCGCTGGCAAAAAAAAACAAAAACACAATAGATCGCTATGTACTGGTTAACCGCCACAATGTCAGATTAACTGTTTTTGACAAGATGTCGCCGTTGTCTGTTGGCAATGGCAAATTCGCCTTTACCGCTGATTTAACCGGCCTGCAAACATTTCCATCTGTTTACAGCGAGGGTATTCCTCTAACCACAATGGCCGAATGGGGCTGGCATTCAATACCGAACAAAGCCGGCTATAAATATGAAAACACAATGGTTGAAAGAGACACCTTTGGCCGTATGGTCACCTATCCCCTTAATTCAAAGGGGGAGGACGGCGATTATTTCCGCGCAAATCCCCATCAGAGCAACCTGGCCCGGCTGGGTTTCATCCTGAAAAAGGCAGATGGAACACAAGCTAAATCAGCAGATATCACGGACACCAGGCAAACACTTAAACTCTGGAACGGAATTCTCGAAAGTCATTTTAAGCTGGACGGGCAAGACATTGACGTTGAAACTTTTTGCCACCCACGGCTGGATATGGTCGTAGTCAACATAACATCGGATATTATTACCGCTGACCGGTTGGCCTTATCGATCAAATTCCCCTATGCCAACACTCTATGGGGTAGGGACCCCTCAGACTGGAATAGTCCCGATGCGCATACGACAAAGGTTGTCACCAAAAATCCCAAAGGCTGTAAACTTCAACGGCAGATGGATGCGTTTTCTTATCAATGCATAATGCAATATTCCCAAAAGGCCGATCTTAGTGAAATTGCTGCTCATACATTTTCAATCACTCCGTCCGGCAACTCGAATACGCTACGATTCTGTATGCTGTTGACAACGGATAATATCAATCCATCCATTATCGATCTTGCCAAAAGCAAATCTACCTGCCTCGAATACTGGAAGCATTTCTGGTCCACCGGAGGAGCGATTGATTTATCCGGAAGCACCGACCCACGCTGGGTTGAACTGGAACGCCGAATCGTTCTGTCGCAATATCTTACCGCAATACAATCTGCACAGAAGTATCCACCCCAGGAAACAGGACTAACCTGCAATAGCTGGCACGGAAAGTTCCACTTGGAGATGCATTGGTGGCATGCGGTGCATTTTGCCTTATGGGACAGACTCGATATGCTTGAGCACAGTATGGGTTGGTACCAGGAGGCCCTGCCCGCTGCTCGCAAATTGGCTCTGCGACAGGGTTACGAGGGTGTCCGCTGGCCCAAAATGGTTGGCCCGGATGGTATCGATTCACCTTCCGGTATTGGTCCGTTGCTGATCTGGCAGCAGCCGCATCCGATTTATTATGCCGAACTGATCTATCGTCAGCACCCCACACGAAAAACGCTGGATGAATACAAAGAGATTGTATTTGAATCTGCCAGATTCATGGCAGACTATGCCCACTGGGATGCCAAGAGAAAATCTTTCCAGCTCGGCCCTCCGCTAATCACGGCCCGCGAAAAGCGGTCACGCATGCACGATATAACAATAAACCCTGCCTATGAACTTACTTATTGGGCATGGGGATTAGAAAAAGCCAATCAATGGCGAAAACGTCTTGGCCTGGAGCCTTTGGAACAATGGGATAGAATCTCCAAAAACATGGCACCGCTTCCGATTCGCGAAGGTGTTTATGTAGAAATGGAAACCCCCATCGTTGACGATATCGGACATCCCTGTATGCTTGCCGCTTACGGTCTCTTGCCGGAAGATTATCTTTTGGATAAAGAGGTCATGCGAAAAACACTGAATCATGTGATGGCTAACTGGAATTGGAGTTCTACCTGGGGCTGGGATTACCCCATGATTGCTATGACCGCCGCTCGGCTCAACGAAGGTGAAATCGCTATAGATGCATTACTAAAAGATGTGACCAAGAACACCTACCTGCCGAACGGGCATAATTTCCAAGCTGCTCGCCTGCCGATTTATTTGCCCGGCAACGGCGGATTATTAACAGCGGCGGCAATGATGGCCCAAGGCTGGGACGGTTGCCAGGATAGGCCCGCTCCGGGTTTTCCCGACAACGGTAAGTGGGTAGTAAAGTATGAAGGTTTGAAAAAAATGCCCTAAAAGGAAAATATGATAATGAAAAAACAAAATCGCAGAGAATTTCTTAAAAGTGCCGCCTTAGGTACTTCTACATTATTGATGGGCGGTTGTCTGGAAAGTGTTCGACGAGCTAACAAGAGAAAACCGAATATTGTATTTGTCTTTGGCGATCAATGGCGGGCACAAGCCACCGGTTACAGCGGCGATCCAAATTTGCAGGGCAAGACGCCGAACCTCGATAAACTGGCCGCCGAAAGCGTTAACTTGACTAATGCGGTTTCTACGTGCCCGGTCTGTACGCCGTATCGCGCGAGCCTGCTTACAGGGCAGTATGCGCTGACACATGGACTTTTTCTTAATGACGCACCTCTTAGAAATGAAGCAATAACCATCGCCGAAGTATGTAAAGACGCCGGCTACGATACCGCCTATGTCGGCAAGTGGCACATCAACGGCGACGGCCGCAGCAATTACATCCCAGAAGATCGCCGGCAGGGTTTCGATTACTGGAAGGTCCTTGAATGTACACACAGCTACAACAACTCGCCTTATTATGCAGGTAACGACCCTGCAAAGCGCTATTGGCAGGGCTATGATGCAATCGCTCAGACCCGCGACGTTGCCAAGTATATAAAGGCCCATGCCGGTAACGACAAGCCGTTTTTCATGATGCTGTCGTGGGGTCCGCCGCATAATCCTTACCAAACGGCCCCGGAGAAATACCGCAAAATGTTCAAGGCAAAAGATATTAAGCTGCGGCCGAATGTACCGGCAGAGAAAGCAAAAAAAGCAAAGAAAGAACTTGCCGGATATTACGCACATATTGCCGCCCTTGACGACTGCATGGGAGAAATCGTAAAAGTTATCGACCAGACCGGCATAAAAGAAAATACTATCCTGGTGTTTACTTCGGACCATGGCGACATGTTGGGTTCTCAGGGACAGCGAAGGAAACAGCGTCCCTGGGACGAATCGGCCAGGGTACCTTTTCTTATTAGATATCCCGCTAAACTCGGCAACAAGGGAAAAGAGAACGACATGCCGTTCGGAACCCCGGATATCATGCCAACACTGCTTTCCCTGTGTGATTTGAATATCCCCGAAGGTGTCGAAGGCGTTGACTACTCGTCAGTCCTTGCCGGTAAGGTCAAGGCGCCGGACAACGTCGCTTTGATCGAATGTCCCTCACCGTTCGGCGAGTGGCTGCGAAAAGGGGGTGGAAAAGAGTATCGAGGAATCCGTACGAAAAGATATACATATGTACGCGACCTCGACGGCCCATGGCTGCTCTACGATAATCAAAAGGACCCGTATCAGCAAAACAATCTTGTAAACACTCCCCAAGTCGCTTCTTTACAAGCCGACCTCGATGCGAAACTGACGGCAAAACTAAAAGAACACGGCGACGCATTCAAACATGGCAGTGAATATATAAAGAAGTGGGGCTATAATGTAGACGATAGTGGAACAATACCCTATAACCATTAATTTAGCAGATGACAGATTCTTGGGCTGGTGCAGAACACGGTACAAGAGAAATAGAAGACAATAAAATGAATTCCAAAGAAACGCTTACACCAAGAGAACGTGTTTTAAGAGCTGTTAACCATCAGGAAGGCGACAGGGTCCCGATAGACTTTGGCGGTTTCCAGACGGGCATACACAGAGTTGCTTATCAGGGTCTTATCAACCATCTTGGCATCAACGAAGTGATTGAAATACTTGACCCCGTTCAGCAGTTGGCAAAGCCAAGCGAAGAGGTGCTAAAGAGATTTCACGTCGACACAAGATACATTTGTGCCTATGGCCCGGACAGCTTTAAAGGTGGGATCGAGATCAATGAAAGAAACGGCAGAAAATGGCACGATCTTAAGGACGAGTTCGGTGTTGTCTGGTCAATGCCTGACGACCAGATGTTGTATATGGACCTATCGCACCATCCGCTGGCAGATGCCACGATCGAAGACCTCAAGAGTTACCCCTTTCCCGATGGCAGCGACCCGACACGCTTTACAGGCGTCAGGGAGCAGGCTCTGAAGATGAGGAAAGAAACTGATTACGCAATTTGCACGGGCATCAGCGGTGTGGTTTACGAGTATTGCTGGTACATGAGAGGTCTGGAGCGATGGTTTATGGATACGATAGAGAATCCTGATTTCTGCGAGGCTTTGTTGGATCAGACTTTGAAATACTGGATGGATTTTGAAACCGGTTTTATGAAGGCTGTTGGTGATATTGTAGATGTAGTGATGATAGGTGACGACCTCGCAGGTCAGCACGGACCGTTATTCTCTACCGATTTTTACAAGAGCATAGTAAAACCAAGGCAGAAGAAACTTGTCCGGCATATCAAAAGTCTGACCGACGCGAAGATATGGTATCACACTTGCGGCGGTTGTGTCGCGTTGATTCCTGAACTTATTGATAACGGAGTTGACATTCTAAATCCGGTCCAGGTAAGTGCTGCCGGCATGGATGCTCAAGATTTGAAAGATCGCTTCGGTAAAGACCTGGTCTTCTGGGGCGGCGGTTGTAATTCACAGCATGTTTTCCCGTTCGCAACTCCGGAAGAAGTTAAGGCAGATGTCAAAAAGTACATAGAAATATTCAAGCCCGGCGGAGGATACGTCTTCAACAACGTTCACAACATTCAGGGCGGAGTACCAGTTGAAAATATTGTTGCGTTTATGGATGCCGGATATAAGTACGGCTTTTACAATAAATAAAATTGAGACAGATCAGGAATAAAGTAGAATGAATAAGTGTCATAGCGATAGCCCTATCCTTCCGGTACTTTTACTTTTGACACAAAAGGCAGTCAAACACCAACGGTCAATGGCACCCCTGTCGATTACGCTCCGAAATATACTTTCAAAAGCCCGTTTCTAAACGAGGACTGGGCAACCGGAATTGTCACAATCAAAAAGGGCAAACGAAAATTAACGCTCGATTTTACAAATATGAAAAAAAATGAATAATATACCATCAGGAGAGTCATGGCAAAAGAATTTGACCAGAATAAGGCAGACTCACAGGCCACTGCCATTGAGCCGGTCACACCGGATGCGTTTGATTTCGCTGCGTATAAGGCGTATGAAGATGGTTTGCTAGACAAGTGCAAATCTTTTTGGGACAGTGACAGCGGTGTGCTGGTCTATCGACGGATGCGCGTCGCCGAAGTCTTTTCTTACGGCTGTAGAGATATGAAAAATTCGCTTGCGTTACAGTTGGGCGGTCTGCAAAAAAGTATGGATTATCCGGCAGATATTCCCAATTTTCTGGAACCATGGTACGGTATTGGCACGGTCGCGTCTTCGTTTGGGATTGATTATGTCTGGCATGACGGTCAATCGCCTGCGTTTAAGCCGAAATTCAAAAGCATCCAGGATGCATTGGATGCTCCGTTTGTTGACGTCAAGGAGACTGCTATTGGACAATACACTCTCAAGACCATTGACTATTTTTTAGAGCAGACGCAGGGCCGCATTCCGATGTCGTTGTGCGATGTTCAATCACCTTTCAATGTGGCCGCGGAAGTCGTTGATATAACAGCCCTGTTGATGGCGTTATATGATTGCCCGGATAAGGTGGTTGAGCTTTTAGATCGCATCGGTGTGCTTTTGACGGAGTTTACCCATGAACAAGTCAAACGGATTTCAGATGCATTGGTTTGGCCGGGTCATGGATTTGCATCTTCTCGTGTGTTTGAAGGGTTTGGCATGGCCGATGATAATTCGATAATGCTTTCGGCGGACCAGTATCAGCAGTTTTCCGCTTCATCGCTGGTCAAGACCGCCGAAGACTTCGCAGGTCCGGCCTTTCATTCCTGCGGCAACTGGTCGCATCTGGCACCGGTTGTAAAACAGATTACCGGTCTGCGTATGGCCGACGGTGCCTTTGGCGCACAAACGGACCCGTTTCCCAACGACGCCGAGGTATTCGGTGAAGTCTTTGCCGATTCGGGTATTATCGTCAACGCCCGGATTGTGGGAGATTCCTCAGAGGTAGTTCGGCAGGTTCGCAAACTCTGGGCGCCGGGTATGAAACTGATCGCGACAACCTATTGTCAGAGTCCCGAAGACCAGCAGCGTGCCTATGAGATGGTGCATGAAGTTTGTCAATAATCTTCACCAGTAAGGATTTTATAATGTTTGGGTTGCAATGGATTGATATCGCAGTAATTTTAGTGTACTTTGGCGTAGTGATCGCCATCGGCGTTTGGGCGTCGCGACGAATTAAGAATCAGGAAGACTATTTTCTTGCCGGGCGCCGATTCGGGAAATTTATTCAAACCTTTGCCGCCTTCGGTCAGGGAACCTCTGCCGACAGCGCCGTTGGTGTTACAACCACCACATTCAGCAACGGTATCGCCGGTGTCTGGAGTTCCTTATTGTACCTGTTCGCCACGCCGCTTTACTGGATGGTAATGCCGTGGATGCGGCGTCTGCGTCTCATCACACTCGGCGATTTTTTTGAGGAACGCTATGGTTCAAAAATGATGGCAGGTTTGTATGCAGTGATCGGTTCTATCGGAATGATGACCATTATCTCGGTGGGGTTTGCGGCTATGGCCAAAACCGTTGTGGCGCTGACACCGAAGTCTGTTGAGCAGTACACTGTCCGGGAACAAGCTGAATACGCCCAGGCGATAACCCTGGATAAACTAGAGGCCCGCAATTACGATACGCTTACCGCGCAGGAAACGCAGCAGTTAGAACGGCTTCGCCTGCAAAAGCCCCGCAAAATGTTCTTCCATTTGAATCCCGAACTGCTGGTCTGGATAGTCTGCATAATTGTGCTGGTCTATGCGATGGTAGGCGGACTGGAGGCGGCGTTTCTGACCGACACACTTCAGGGAATTTTCATTATCATATTGAGCATCGTGTTGTTTCCGTTTGCGTTTGGCAAGATCAATGCTGTCTTCGGCGGTTCTGGCTTGATGGATGCGATGCGGACCATGCATGCGCAATTGCCCCAATCCTATATGGAAATTTTCGGTTCACCGGTTACACAGGACTTTACCTGGTACTATATCGGTGCCTTAACCATAATGGTCACTATCAATGTCGTTATCCAGCCCAACTCCCTTATCGCTACCGCTTCAGCAAAAGGGGAATACGAATGCAGGTTCGGCTTTGTAGTCGGCAGTTATATGAAGCGGTTCTGTACGGTTCTGTGGGGCTTTTTCGCATTGCTGGCGGTAGTGCTTTATCATAACAAGATACAAAACCCGGACCTGGTGTGGGGATATGCGACACTGGATTTGCTGGGTCCGCTGAATATGGGTTTGGTGGGTTTGATGATCGCCTGCCTGATGGCCGCTTTGATGAGTACAGCGGACTGTTTGATGATCACGGGTTCAAGCCTGATAACCCATAACATTTACCGGCCATTGTTTCCTGGTCGTCCTGAAAAACATTATGTTTTTGTAGGGCGGATTACCGGTGCGGGTGTGGTTATTGGCGGCGCGTTGATAGCAACGCAGTTTGATACGATCCTCCAACTGCTTAAGCTATGGTGGGAGCTGAATGTTATGGTCGCCGCGGCGTTCTGGCTTGGCATGAAATGGCGTCGGGCTACCCGGCCTGCAGCGTGGTGTTCTATGCTTTTGACAATGGTGCTGTTTTTTCTATTGCCCATTTTTGTGCCGATGGTCATGCCTTCTTTGAGAACATCAGACTCGATGTTAAAAACAACACAGCCGCGTGAGATAGTGCGTCAATACGTTGCCGGTCAAATGGAAGTCAGCCAGCGCAAGCAGGAAATCGAGCAATGGCAGATAGACGCCGTCGCTCCTGAAAAACCCGAACCGCTGACTGTCGGTCAGACATATGCAAAAACCTTTCATTTACCCAGCAAGCCGATCTTCTGGACGATGGGAATTAAGGCTGATGCAAACGGCGAAAAATGCGGCAGCGGTACGCTGAGTCTGGAACTGGTACTGTTGGATAAACTTGGAGTCGATTTGCAAAAGAATTCTTACGCCCTGAATGAAACGATCCGGATTTTAATCCGGACCTTTACGCCGTTTATCATTTTGATTGTAATTTCATTTTTGACACGTCGGGATGATAAAACCATGCTGGATCGTTTTTATGTCAAGATGAAGACCCAGGTTCACGTCGACCCGGACCAGGATGCCCGGCAGATGGAGTTGTCATACGCCGATCCCAGTCGCTTTGATCATCGAAAATTACTGCCAAAATCAGACTGGGAATTTGACAGGTGGACCAAAACCGATGCAATTGGATTTGGGATTTCCACTGCGGTCGCGGTATTGGTTGTCTTTTTCCTGATAGGTTTAATCTCAATAGGGGAATAAAGTAGAATGTATAAGTGTCATAGTGATAGCCCGGTCCTTCCGGCGGATATCGTTTTGTCACCGTCATGGTGGAACAAGCATGCCGGGATCAGTTTTGATGAGGACTTTTTCTTTCATCCTGCCCGGCGTGTCGAAGCTGAACAGAAAATGGAAAAGGTCCTTTACGAAAAGTGGGGGCAATACGGCCTTGGAAGCAAAACCCCACACCCGGAGCCGGTTGTCGGTGCGGTCCATCTTGCATCCGGTTTTTTGGTGCAGGAAATGGCCGGATGCCGGGTGGACTATACCGAAAACGCTCCGCCGCAGGTGATTGCCGCCAACCGCAGCGAATTGATCTGTGACCCGTCCGAAGCGTTTGAAAGTACAGCGTTTAAACGATTTGACGCATCGCTCGATTCGCTGAAAAAACGCTACGGGTATTTGACCGGTGATGTTAACTGGGGCGGTGTCTTAAATATCGCGCTGGACCTGCGAGGCGAAAGTTTATTTTTGGATATGTTTGACCAAGCGGAGAAGGTGGCTGCATTTTTCAGCAATATCCAAAAGCTGCTGGAAAAATTCACTACGCATATTTCCAGGCAAACCGGCACGACCAGTATTTCGGTTAATCGTACGGTTCGGCACTTAAAGCAGCCGGTCTTTTTGCACTCGGAGTGCACCCATACGATGATTTCGGCGGATGATTATCGTCGGTTTCTTTTGCCGATCGATGTCGCATGGAGCAGAGGGTTTAGGCCGTTTGGAATCCATCACTGCGGCCCGGACGCCCACCGTTTTGCGGATTGTTACGCCGATATCCCACAGCTTGATTTTCTGGATGTCGGATGGGCAAGTGATGTGAAGAAACTTCGCCAGAGGCTGCCGAATACTTTTCTCAATATCCGGCTCAACCCGGTAGAGATCGTTGACCAAAGCGCCGATCAGATTCGCGATACGATAGTCAAACTTGTAAAGGACTCTGGCAATCCGTTGTTGACGGGTGTGTGCTGTGTTAATATGGACGACAATGTCAGCGATGACCAGGTTACAGCGATATTAAAAACGGCTGCCGATGTCCTGCCCGAAAGATTCGATAGAATAAAAAAGAAATTGGAAAATACCGGCCACACTCCTGATTATTACGCAGGTTCGGCAGATGAATGGAAGAAGCTTTGTCAGCGGAAGGATTTGGATATGATTCTGATAACCACCCCAACGTATATGCATGCGGACATGGCCGTGTATGCTATGCAGCAGGGCAAGCATGTGATTACGGAAGTGCCGGCAGCGGTAACGGTCAAGCAATGTTGGGAACTGGTAAAAACTTCTGAAAGAACAAAGAAGCATTGCATGATGATGGAAAATTATTCTTATATGCCTTTTCACATCACAACCTTGAATATGGCTAAACAAGGTTTCTTTGGCGAGATAGTGCATGGAGACGGCGCGTACAACACGAGCAAGATGAGAAATAACTTCAGCAAGACAACGTACTGGAATATGTGGTGGTTGAGAATGTACGGTTCCAGAAAAGGAAATATTTATCCCACACACGGCCTCGGGCCCATAGCACAAATGATGAATATCAACAGGGGCGACCAGTTTGACTTTTTGGTCTCCGTTGAAAGTAAAGACTTTATGATGGGCAATAAGGCTAAGGAACTTGCGAAAAAAGACGGCTTCTTTGAAGAATTCGCGAAAATGGAATACAGAGGAAATATGAGTTCCATGCTCATAAAAACAAAAGGCGGGCGTACGATAAACCAAACATGGACATTAATCTTGAAAACGGCGGAGGAACCACAAAAGTACTCGGATAGTCAAGCCAGGCGAAAATATTGTCGCACTCATAGATGCCGGATATGAGTACGGCTTTTACAATAAATAAAATTGAGGCAAATTCGGTTTTAAATTAAGGAAAGATAATGACAGAAGAACAAACACAGCAGTCCTCATCGAATGAGTTTGAGCGGCAACCTGTTCCGCAAGAGCATCTGTTAGGCTTTAAGAGCTTCATCGGGATGTATGCCGGAGAACATTGCGCTGGTACCGAACTTATGATAGGCCCATTGTTTGTAGCTGCAGGTGTTAGTGCCTTTGACCTGATAGTTGGGTTGCTCGTGGGAAATGCCCTTGCGGTTTTAAGCTGGATGTTCTTATGTGCCCCGATAGCAACACGGACACGTTTGACATTGTATTATCAGCTTGAAAAGATCTGTGGTCGCAATCTTGTTACGCTTTATAACATTGCAAATGGTGTAATGTTCTGTTTTCTTGCCGGAGCGATGATCACGGTATCTGCAACTGCTGTGGGTGTGTGGTTTAATTTCCCAATGCCCGGGCTGAATGATCTTATGCCCAATAGTATCGGATGGGTCATTGCGGTGCTGGTTGTCGGTGGATTGATCGCGGTAGTGGCTGCATACGGATATCAGACAGTAGCTAAATTTGCAAATATAGCTGCTCCATGGATGGTTCTGGTTTTTCTCGTATTCGGCTTAATCGGATTAAAGCAGTTTATAAATGCTACAGGAGCTGAGATTAATTCTTTTAGCGATTTGTGGACACTGTCCAAAACTCAGATATGGAAAGGCGGCGCTCCGCTTGAAGGACAGGTCAAGTTTACTATCTGGCATGTGGCATTTTTTGCATGGTTCTGCAACATGGCTATGCATGTTGGAATGAGTGATTTGTCTGTATTTCGATTTGCCAAGAAATCATGGTACGGCCTGGCTTCCGCTACGGGTATGTATGTTGGGCACTTTATGGCGTGGATAAGCGCGTCGATCCTTTATGCCTATCAGTTACACCTTAATCCTGCAGATACTGATGTGCTGCCGGGACCGCTTGCTTTTCGTGCAGCAGGTCTTGTGGGGCTGCTCTGTGTAATCATTGCCGGCTGGACAACCGCCAATCCGACCATTTATCGTGCCGGTCTTGCTTTTCAGGCGTTACGGCCGAAAGCCTCACGGTTTACTGTTACATTAATTACCGGTGCCATTGCTACAATTGCCGGAATGTTCCCTGCTATCGCCATGAAACTGCTGGGATTCGTAGCTATTTATGGAATGTTGCTTATGCCGATGGGTGCGGTTGTCTTTGTTGATTTCTGGCTAATAAAAAAATTTGGATTACAAAGCAATTATGCTGAGCTGAGTGGAAAGGTTTTTAACTGGGCCGCAGGGCTTGCCTGGTTTTTAACTCTCGGTGTATGTGTGTACTTCGTTAAATATGCCGGCATTCAGATTTTCTTCGTAAGCTTACCAGGTTGGTTTGTAGCCGCTGCATTGTACATTGGCATAAGCATACTATATCAGAAGAAACTTCGTCCTAACTAAAAATATATTTGGAGAAATAAATGAAGAAAATTATTGCACAATGCATTGCACTTTTGTCGTTAGTCCTGCTCATAGCACCTTCGCTCTTATTGCTTATGAACCAAATAGAACTTGAAAGAGTGAAGTCTGTAATGTTAATTGCAACAATCATTTGGTTTGCTTCTGCAACTGTCTGGATGTGGAAAGAGAATGCAAGTTAGCATCGCAACTCGCAAAACATCGCTCTGGTGCGACTGGATTTGGCCCGGAACTTGAGATTCTTTGCATTGCACTGCAATAATCTTGTTTTTCAAGTCGTCTTTATATATGAAGGCAGTAGGATTTACCGAACAAAAGAATTGATTGATGTGGAGTTGTGAAAAAGGCAAATATTAACTGAATTTAAGGAGATTGTAACCATGAGAAGATGTACAGTTTTAATCGTTGTTTTGCTGTTTGCGATGGTGTCTTTAGGGACAGCCCTTGCAAAAGAAGAGAAGCTCAAAGGTAAAGGTAAGGCGAAATCACCGGTACCGGTCAAGCTGGAAACAGGGAAAACACCCGAGGAGTTTGGACGAAGGGGATGGTTCGGCGGCACCGAGGCCGGAACAAGGCGCCGAAGGGACCGTGAAGGAATGGTCCGCGGCATGATGCACGCAGGGCAGTTGAAAAGACTTGATGAGCAGATCAAAGACAGACGCGGGCGACACAACAGTTTTATTGGTGAGTTGAAAGCTATAAAAAAGCTGGCATTACAGGAAAAGGCCTCAAAGACAGCCGAGCGCCTGCAGGAATTGATAGACAAACATACGAGTCTATTCAATGAGGAGGTCCAAAAGCTTGAGGAAAGGCGCGACAGGATTAAAGAACTGGCCGAAAAGCGGGCCAAGGAGCGCTTAAAACGCAAAGAGCGTCTCATGGAGCGCGGAGAAAAAGCACAGGAAAAAGCCGAACCCAAAGGCGGAGGCAAGGGTAAGGGTAAAGGTCAAGGCAAAGGCCCGGGCAAGAATAAAGCAGGGGCCCAAGGCCAAGACTAAGATAGAAGTAATCGGGCGTGGCGGCCCATTCAACCGCCACGCTTTTTCAAAGTACGGGTGTGGCTTTATATGCGTGAGCAGATGGCGGGAAAATGGACGGCGGAAAACCTTATGAACGCCACGGGTGCTTACCAGGGGGCGTGTGTGGTCTTTGCGGCGGCGGAGTTGGATATTTTTTCTATACTCGATGAAACATCTATGACCGCACAAGCCCTTGCCGCCAAATTAGTGGCAGATGAGCGGGCAACAACAATTCTATTGGACGCGCTGGCGGCGATGGGGCTTTTAGTAAAGGAGGATGCACAATACAGTTTAGCCCGCGGGGTGGCCGAATTGCTCACGGAAGGCGGGGACGGTAACGTTCTTGGAATGGTGCGGCATCGGGCCAACTGTCTTCGTCGATGGGTGCAGCTTGCCCAGGTTGTAAAGAGCGGAAAACCGCCCGAGCCCCACCCGAGCCTGCGCGGTGCCGAAGCCGACCGGGCCGCTTTTATTGCGGCTATGCACAACTTTTCGGAGCCGATGGCAGCTCAAATTGTTGGTGAATTGGGGCCGCTCAATTTCAGACATCTGCTCGATATCGGCGGTGCGTCCGGCACCTGGACAATCGCTTTTCTTCGAGCCGTTGGCGATGCCCACGCGACCTTATTCGATCTGCCGGATGTGATTCCAATGGCTAAGCGACGTATTACCGAGGCGGGGTTGGCCGAGAGAGTTACATTTGCAGGAGGTGACTTTTGCACCGACAACCTGCCGGCAGAAGTGGATTTCGCCTGGCTTGGCGCAATCTGCCACCAGAACTCTCGCCGGCAGAACCGACAATTGTTTGCCAAAATCTATGCGGCCCTGGACAAAGGTGGCGTGGTTGTTTTGCGTGATGTGGTAATGGACCCGACACGGACAAGGCCCGAGGCAGGGGCGATGTTTGC